>DASQBO010000157.1:0-7957 GCA_035635175.1 Casimicrobiaceae bacterium
GTCCCTTCAACGGCGTGCTCACCTGGGTCGACCAGCGCTTCCCGCTCATGGCGCTGTGGCGCGAGCACGCCGCCGAGTACTACGCGCCGAAGAACTTCAACTTCTGGTACTACTTCGGGTCGCTCGCGGCGCTCGTGCTCGTGATGCAGATCGTCACCGGCATCTTCCTCACGATGAGCTACAAGCCCGACGCGGCGAGGGCGTTCGAGTCGGTCGAGTACATCATGCGCGACGTCTCGTGGGGGTGACTCATCCGCTACCTGCACTCGAGCGGCGCGTCGATGTTCTTCGTCGTCGTCTACCTGCACATGTTCCGCGGCCTGATGTACGGCAGCTATCGGAAGCCGCGCGAGCTCACGTGGATCTTCGGCTGCCTCATCTACCTCTGCCTCATGGGCGAGGCGTTCTTCGGCTACCTCCTGCCGTGGGGCCAGATGTCGTACTGGGGCGCGCAGGTGATCGTGAACCTGTTCTCGACGGTGCCGGTGATCGGCGAGGACTTGGGCGTGTGGATCCGCGGCGACTACACGATCTCGGACATCACGCTGAACCGCTTCTTCGCGTTCCACGTCGTCGCGATGCCGCTCGTGCTGCTCGGACTCGTCGCGGCGCACCTGATGGCGCTGCACGAGACGGGTTCGAACAACCCGGACGGCATCGAGATCAAGAAGCAGCCGAAGAACCCGAAGACCGGGCTGCCGCTCGACGGCATCTACTCGCACCCGTACTACACGGTGAAGGACGTCGTCGGCGTCGTCGCCTTTCTCGCCGTGTTCTCGGTGATCGTGTTCTTCGTCCCGGACATGGGCGGCTACTTCCTCGAGGCCAACAACTTCATCCCCGCGGACCCGCTCAAGACGCCGGAGCACATCGCGCCCGTCTGGTACTTCACGCCTTACTACGCGATGCTGCGCGCGGTGCCGTCGTTCCTGAACAGCCAGTTCTGGGGCGTGATCGTGATGGGCGTCGCCGTGCTGATCTTCTTCGCGCTGCCCTGGCTGGACCGGAGCCCGGTCAAGTCGATCCGCTACCGCGGCGCGCTCTACAAGGCGTTTCTCGCCGCGTTCGTCGTGAGCTTCCTGATCCTGGGCTATCTCGGCGTCGTCCCCGTCACGGTCTGGGGGCAGTTCCCGGAAGGCTGGCCGGTGCTGGGCGGCGCGGACCGCGCGACGGTCATTGCGCGCCTGCTGACGGTCGTCTACTTCCTCTTCTTCGTGCTGATGCCGTGGTACACCGCCGCCGACAGGACGAAGCCGGTGCCGGACAGGGTGACGGCGTGAAGCCCGCGCTGGCGACCCTCCTCGCCGTCCTCCTGCTCGCCGCCGGCCCGGCCGCGGCTGCGACGGGCGCCGACATGCGCCTCGAGCCCGCGCCCGTCAACCGGCTCGACGTCGAATCGCTGCAGCGCGGCGCGCGCACGTTCGTCAACTATTGCCTCAACTGCCACAGCGCCCGGTACATGCGCTACAACCGGCTCGCCGACCTCGGCCTCGACGAGACGATGATCCGCGAGAACCTGATGTTCGCGACCGACAAGATCGGCGACACGATGACGGTGGCGGTCTCGCCGCAGGACGCGAAGGCGTGGTTCGGCACGCCGCCGCCCGATCTCACGGTGATCGCGCGCGTGCGCGGCGCCGACTGGCTGTACAACTATTTTCTCGGCTTCTACCGCGACGACGCGGCGGCGAGCGGATGGAACAACCTCGTGTTCAGGAACGTCGGAATGCCGCACGTGCTGTGGCGCTACTCCGGCACGAATCGCCTCGTCGAGACCGAGTATGAGGACCACGAGAAGGCGCAGGCGGCGGCGATCGCGGTGAAGGGGCTCTCGCTCCTGGCCCCGGCGCCCGGTCACAAGTACGTCGTCGAGACGCTTGCGCTCGAGGCGCCCGGCACGATGAGCCCGACCGAGTACAAGGCGATGGTGGCCGATCTCGTCAACTACCTCGACTACATGGGCGAGCCGGCGCGGAACAAGCGGATCAGCCTGGGGCTGGTCGTTCTCCTGTACCTCGGCGTGCTGTTCGTCTTCGCCTACTGGATGAAGAGAGAATACTGGAAGGACGTCCACTGACGCGGCGATCGTAAAGCTGCTGCGGAACCGGTCTGCGTCATTGCGCCCGCTCGGAATCCTCATGTACTCCCTTGTACAGTGCGGTTCCTCGCGGCCGCGCGCCTAGCATCACGGCCTCCTCGCGACGCTATCCGATCCGCCGCGGGCCCCAGCCTACCGACGCGGCGCCCCGCCGACCCTGAACGACCCCGCCCTCGCGCGAGGAGAACAACGCCATGATGACCCTCTACTCCGGGACGACCGACCCCTTCAGCCAGCGCTGCCGCATCGTGCTGCACGAGAAGGGGATGGACTTCCAGATCATCGACGTCGACCTCGACAACAAGCCCGAGGACCTCGCGGTGATGAATCCGTACAACCAGGTGCCGGTGCTGGTCGAGCGCGACCTCGTGCTCCACGAGTCGAACATCATCAACGAGTACATCGACGAGCGCTTCCCGCATCCGCAGCTCATGCCCGCCGACCCGGTCATGCGCGCGCGGGCGCGGCTGTTCCTGCACCGGTTCGAGAAGGAGCTCTTCGTCCACATCGACGCGCTCGAGGGCAACAACCAGAAGCAGATCGAGCGCGCGCGCAACCTGGTCCGCGACAGCCTGCTGCAGATCGCGCCGGTGTTCGCGAAGCACAAGCACATGCTGGGCGAGGAGTATTCGATGCTCGACGTCGCGATCACGCCGCTCCTGTGGCGCCTCGACTACTACGGGATCGCGATGCCCAAGCCCGCGGCGCCGCTGATGAAGTACGCTGAGCGCCTGTTCGCGCGGCCGGCGTTCTCGGAGGCGCTGACCTCCGCCGAGCGCGGGATGAGGAAGTAGTCGCGAGCGAGGCGGGCGAGCGCGAGCGAGCCAAGGCCCGAAGGGCGCGTCGCCGAGGGAGCGACAGCGGCCGACGCACCCAACGAGCGATTGGCAACGGCGGCGCGGAGGCTGCCGCCGGTCGGACCGCCGGCCGTCTTCCTCGGACCGCAACTTGACCCGGCGCCGCCGGGGCGTAATATTTCCCGGCCATGTCCGAGCAATCCGCGAAGCCGTACCTCGTCCGCGCCATCTGCGAATGGTGCGCGGACAACGGCCTGACGCCCTACCTGGCGGTCAAGGTCAACGCGCAGACGCGCGTTCCGGCGGCGTTCGTCAAGAACGGCGAGATCGTTCTCAACATCAGCAACTCGGCGACGCGCCGGCTTACGATCGACAACGACTGGGTGCAGTTCTCCGCGCGCTTCTCGGGCACTTCGCAGGAGGTGGCCGTCCCGATGAGCGCGGTGTCGGGGATCTTCGCGAAGGAAACGGGCTACGGGTTCGCGTTCACGATCCCGCAGGACCCCGCCGCGGCGCTGGCCGCGGCGCTGCCGCAGGACCAGGACATCGACGCGGCGCTCGACCGCGACCTGCAGGACGCGCGCGACGCCAAGGACGGCGGCAAGGGCAAGCCGCGCCCGTCGCACCTGCAAGTCATCAAGTAGCCGGCCCTCTTTGGCCGGCGATGGCGCCGCTCCGGCGAGGCCGATGTGCGCGTGCAGCGGGGCGCGCGGCGAACCGCATGGCGCCCGACACGGTAGCAGGCTTGGCGAGCGTCGGATCGGCGTCGCCGTCGGGTAGCGTGCTCGTATACCACATCACATTTCGGTAGATTACAAGATCGACGTGTCGTTGCCGTCGACGCAACCCCGGAGCGAAGTCTCGCCGGGCATTTCCCGAGCACGCAGCTCACGTCAGGCGCCAAGCGCACGACGCCTCCGTTGAACCGCGGGTGCGCCGCCCCGCTGCGGATCGCTGGGGCGCGACTATGCCGGTGTCGCACCTGCGTACGGCGGCGCAACCCGCGCCGTCGGGCGGACGGTGTCGCAGCGGCGCGGATCTCGCGGGTAGAATCCTCGAGAGGGCCGGCATAGCTCAGTTGGCAGAGCAGCGGTTTTGTAAACCGCGGGTCGTGGGTTCGATTCCTACTGCCGGCACCGTGCGAGGCACGTCGATGCCGGTCGCCGCCACGAAGGTGCGGCAAAGGCCGGTGCGCGGGCCCCTGCTCGACCACGCTCAGGGACTCCATGCCGCTGGTGAGTTTCAAGCCGACGAAGGCGAGGCTCGTCATCGAGGACGGCAAGGACAGCGTTCTCGTGATGAAGGTCGCCGTCGCCAAGGGCGAGACGGTCGAGCTTGCCGGCGGCGGCCGGCTCGAGACCCTCTCGGGCGTTCTGCGCATCCGCGAGCGCAAGTCGAATCCCGCGCGCGGCAACGGCGCCATCGGCTCGCTCATCTTCATCGACGAAACCGGCCGCGGTGCGAATTACGCGCCTGCGAAGTTCCAGATCAACCTCGGCATGGCGGCGGACAAGTTCGAGCCGCTCCTGCGCGTCGCGTTGTCCGGCCGTCTGCCGAACAAGTTCTTCGTCGACGCGGGCGAGCGCGTGTCGGCGCGCGAGACGCGCGGACTGTCCTACGGCCAGCGGCGCAACGGCCAGACGAAGGTGTGGGACACGACGACCTTCCGCTCGCTGCCTGTCACGAACTTCGCGATGATCCTGCCGATCGAAGTGCCGGAGCCGCGTGAGAACGGCAGCGGCAACGGCAGCGGCAGCGGCGGCGTTCCGGTCGAGCACCTCCCCATGGAATCGATGGCGACCAACGCGCAGGTCGCCGAGCTCGTCGACGACCTGCTCGTGTTCCAGAGCGAGACGCGCAACACACTCTACGCCATGGTCGCGATCGTCGGCGTCGTCGTCGTGCTGACGCTCGTGTTCGGCCTCGTGCTGCTGTTCCGCTGACCATGAATCACCTCGACTTCGCCAGGCGCAAGGCGGTCGTCACCGGCGGCGCCGCCGGCATCGGATTCGCGGTGGCGCAACGGCTCGCATCGAGTGGCGCGACGATCGCCCTGTGGGACCGTGACGCCGCCGCGCTCGCGCGCGCGGAATCGTCGCTCGGCCGCGGCACATTGACGCAGGCCGTAGACGTCGCCGACGCCGATGCGGTCGCGCGCGCGGCGCAGGACGCCGAGCGCGCGCTTGGGGCGATCGACGTTCTCGTCTGCTCGGCCGGGATCACGGGCCCGAACACGACGACCTGGGAATATCCGGTCGACGCGTGGCGGCAGGTGATCGACGTCAACCTGAACGGGCTCTTCTACTGCAACCGCGCGGTCGTGCCGATCATGCTGAAGCGCGACTACGGCCGGATCGTCAACATCGCGTCGGTCGCCGGCAAGGAAGGCAATCCGAACGCGCCGGCGTACAGCGCGTCGAAGGCCGCCGTGATCGGGCTCACCAAGTCGCTCGGCAAGGAGCTCGCGAAGACCGGCGTCCGCGTCAACTGCGTGACGCCGGCGGCGGTGCGGACCGCGATCTTCGACCAGATGACGCAGCAGCACATCGACTTCATGCTGTCAAAGATCCCGATGGGACGCTTCGGCGGAGTCGACGAGATCGCGGCGCTCGTCTGCTGGCTCGCGAGCGAGGAGTGCAGCTTCTCGACGGGGGCCGTGTTCGACCTCTCCGGCGGGCGGGCCACGTACTAGAGCTGCTCGCGCACGGCGAGCACGAGCTTGCCGATGTGCGCCCCGGACTCCATCAGCGCGTGCGCGGCGGCCGCCTCCGCGAGCGGGAACACGCGATGCACGACGGCCCTGACCTCGCCGCTGTCGAGCAGCGGCCACACGTTCTTCCGCAGCGTCTGCGCGAGCTCCAGCTTGCGTTCGAGGGGGCTCGCCCGAAGCGTCGAGCCGGTGACGGTGAGCCGCCGCAGCATGATGTGGCGCCAGTCGAGCTCGACCTTGCTCCCGTGGAGGAACGCGATGATCACGAGGCGGCCTTCGAGCGCGAGGCAGCGCAGGTTCTTCTCGATGTAGTCGCCGCCGACCATGTCGAGAATCACGTCGACCCCGCGCTTGCCGGTGATCCGGGCGACCTCGGCGACGAAGTCCTGGGTCCGGTAATTGATCGCGTGGTCGGCGCCCATCGTCCGGCAGAACGCGGCCTTCTCGTCCGTGCCTACGGTCGTGATCACCGTCGTGTCGATCTGCTTCGCGAGCTGGATGGCGGTCAGGCCGATGCCGCTCGTTCCGCCGTGGATCAGGGCCGTCTCGCCGCAGCGCAGGCGGCCGCGGTCGAAGAGGTTGTTCCAGACGGTGAAGAACGTCTCCGGCAGGCTTGCCGCCTCGACGTCGGTCATTCCCTTTGGTACCGGAAGGCACCAGCCCGCAGGCGTCGTGCAATATTCCGCGTAGCCTCCCCCGGGCGTCAGCGCGCAGACGTGGTCGCCGACAACCACGCCGTGCGCCCCTTCTCCGCACGCGACGACCGTGCCGGCCACCTCCAGTCCGATGATCGGCGACGCGTCGGGCGGGGGCGGATAGGCACCCGCGCGCTGCAGGCAGTCGGGCCGGTTCACGCCGGCCGCGGCGACCTCGATGAGCGCTTCTCCTTCCCTGGGTACCGGCAGGGGGCCCTCGGCCAGCGTGAGCACCTGGGGCGGGCCGGGCTCGCGCGCGGCGACGTAGCGCATCGTGGCAGGGAGGGCCATCGGAGTTCTCGTGGGGCGGACCCCTCATTGTAGCTAGGCGGCGCGGGAGCGCGCGCGGCGCGTTTTCGCTACACTCGATCGATGGACGATCGGGCACCGCGGCACGCCACGGCGGCCGGCAGCGTCGCCGCGCTGCTCGCGCGCACCGCGCGCTCGTGGCCGCGGCTCCCGGCCATCGCGCTCGGCGACCGCGTCGTCTGCGACTACGCGGCGCTCGCCGCGCGCGCGGCCCGCATCGCCGGCGCGCTGCACGCGGCGGGTCTTCGTTCGGGTGACCGGGTCGCGCTCGTGTCGCGCAACGTGCCCGAATACGTCGAGGCGCTGTTCGGTCTTTGGTGGGCCGGATTGGTGGCGGTCCCGGTCAACGCGAAGCTCCACTCGCGCGAGCTTGCGTTCATTCTTGCCGACAGCGGCGCGCGCTGGGTCTTCGTCGACGGCGCGTGGGAGGCCGCGATCGGCGCCGCCGCCGCGGATGCGCCCGCGCTCGAGCGCGTGGTCCCCTTCGCCGCCGCCGGATTCGCCGAGCTTCGCGCCGCGGCCGCGCTCGCCGGCCCCGCCCCCTGCGATGACCGCGACCCCGCCTGGCTCTTCTACACGAGCGGCACGACGGGACGGCCGAAGGGCGTCGTCATCACGCACGGCAACCTGCGTGCGATGAGCCAGGGCTTCCTCACCGACGTCGAGGCCGTCGCGCCCGGCGACGCGATCCTGCACGCCGCGCCGCTGTCGCACGGCTCGGGCCTCTACGTGCTGCCGCACGTGCTGGCGGGCGCGGTCAACGTCGTCCCCGAGTCGGGGGGGTTCGACCCGGACGAGATCGTCGCGCTCCTCGACGCATGGGCCGCGGCGTCGTTCTTCGCGGCGCCGACGATGGTGAAGCGGCTCGTCGCGGCGCCGGCCCTGCGCCGTGCGCGCCTCGATCGGCTCAAGAGCATCGTCTTCGGCGGGGGCCCGATGTACGTGGCCGACTGCAAGGAGGCGTTCCGCGCGCTGGGGCCCCGTCTCGCCCAGATCTACGGTCAGGGCGAGTCGCCGATGACGATCACCGCGATGAATCGTGCGCTCCTCGCGGACGCGCTCGAGCGCGGCGACGATGCGCGGATCGGGTCGGTCGGCGTCGCGCAGACCGGCATCGAAGTGATCGTCGCGGGCGAAGACGACGCGCCCGTGCCGACGGGCGCCGCCGGCGAGGTGCTCGTGCGCGGGCCGACCGTGATGGCGGGCTACTGGAACAACCCGGAGGCGAGCGCCGCGGCACTCGCGCACGGCTGGCTGCACACGGGTGACGTCGGCGCGTTCGACGTCGACGGCTTCCTCACGCTCAAGGACCGCTCGAAGGACCTGATCATCAGCGGCGGCTCGAACA
>DASQBO010000158.1:0-2623 GCA_035635175.1 Casimicrobiaceae bacterium
GTGCCGCCCGGGAACTGGTGCGAGATCTTGAGGCTCGTCGCTTGGGCGCGGGCATGGACGCCTGCGAGCGCGAGCGGGACGGCCGCGAGCGAGCCGGCGATCAGGCGGCGGCGATGTCGGTTCATGGCTTCCTCCACGTGACTGGTTGACTGGCCATCTCGATGCGCACGAATGGCTCTTGGCGTCGGACGCGCGCCGCACGATTCGTGCTGCGGCCGCGGCCCGGGAGATCATGCGGCAACGTGACCGTTCCTGCAATGGCGGGGTCCGGGCTCGGCGGTCCGACGGCGTAAGATCGGGCCGGTATCCGGCGCTCCATCGATGACCTTCCGCACGATCGCCCTCCTCGCGCTCGCGTTCGCGTTGCCCGTCGCGGCCGCGCCCGCGATCGACGACGCGCGCGAGGACCGCTGGGCGAGCGAGGTGGTCCCGGCGATCGTCGTCGGCGACGCGGTCTGGCTCGCGACGCCTTCGCGCGCGAAGGTCCTCGCGATCTACACGCAGCCGAGCGGTCCGCCGAAGGCCGGCGTGATCGTCGTGCACGGGCTCGGCGTGCACCCGGATTTCGGGATGGTCGGCGGGCTCAGGACGCGGCTCGCCGACGCGGGATACGCGACGCTCTCGGTGCAGATGCCCGTCCTGTCCGCGGGAGCGACGCGGGACGACTACGCGGTCACGCTGCCCGCGGCCGCCGAGCGGCTCGCGGCGGCGGTGGCGTTCCTGCGCGCGCAAGGCATCGCGCGGATCGCGCTCGTCTCGCACAGCTTGGGCGCGACGATGGCGGACGCGTTCCTCGCGCGGCCGCGGGCGCCGCGCGTCGACGCCTGGGTGCCGGTAGGAATGTTCGGCGGCTTCGCGGCGGACCCGCAGGAGCCCGTGCTCGACGTCGTCGCGGAGCGCGAGCTGCCGGAGGTGGCTGCCGCGGCGCCGCAGCGCTCGAAGCGCCTGCCGCGCGACGGGTGCTCGCGCGCGCTGACGATCGCCGGCGCGGACCACTACTTCGACAGCCGGCAGCAGGAGCTGGCAGCGGCGATCGCGGACTTTCTCGAGCTCGTGCTCGGCGATCGGTGCGCAGCCCCCGCGCATTCGCCGTGAATCGAAGCCGTTAGTCCCTGTCGTCCTGTTCCCCCCGCGTCGCGCGCGCGAGGCGGTCGCGCACCGCGAGCCACGCGGCGTCGGCGGGCACGTCCTCGATCAGGATGACGTCGGCGTTCGCGGTGTCGAGCGCGCGCAGGTTCGCGTAGAGGTCGTGCGCGTAGGCGGCGGCGTCCGCCGGCCCGCGGATCCACGCCGCGTCGACGTCGTCGGGACGCGCGACCGTGCGCGCGAGCACCGCGACGTCCTCGTCGCGCTCGCCCAGTTGCGCGAGCTCGGCGCGGAGTGCGTTGGGGGCGACGAGCACGGCCGGCGTCCGCGGCGCGTAGTGCGCGAGCAGCGTGCCGGACGCGCGCGGCGCGCTCGCGTCCCGCGGGGCGAGCGGGCGCCCGAGGATGCGCTCGAGGTCCGCGACCGGGATCCCGCCCGGCCGCAGCAGCACCGGCGCGCCGGCGACGAACGCGACGATCGTCGATTCGATGCCGACGGCGCAGGGCCCGCCGTCGAGGATCAGCGAGACCGCGTCGCCCAAGTCGTCGGCGACGTGCTGCGCGGTGGTCGGCGAGATGCGGCCGAAGCGGTTCGCCGACGGCGCGGCGATGCCGTCGCCGAACGCCGCGAGGAGCGAGCGCGCGACGGGATGCGAAGGCACGCGCAAGCCCACGCTGTCCTGGCCGCCCGTAACGAAGTCGAGGGCGCGTGCGGCTCGCGGCAGGATCAGCGTCAGCGGCCCCGGCCAGAAGGAATCGGCGAGCGCGCGCGCGCCGTCGGGCCACTCGCGCGCCCAGCGCGGCACGTGCGACGCGTCCGGCAGGTGCACGATCAGCGGATGGTCGGCGGGCCGTCCCTTCGCCGCGAAGATCCGGGCGACGGCCTCGCGTTGGGCCGCCGCGGCCCCGAGTCCGTAGACGGTCTCGGTCGGGAACGCGACCAGCTCCCCGGCACGCAGCGAGCCCGCGGCGCGCGCGATGGCATCGGGCGAGGGAGCGACGATGCGCGCGCTCACGGAGCGGTGCCGCTCGCGCGCGAGCGGAGGCCGGCCGCGCGGTCGGGCCCGAAGCGAAATCTGCTAGAATTCAAGCTTTTGCAAAGCGGACGCTGGCTCGGGCGCTCCCCGGCCGCGGTTCGCGCGAGGGAGTGGCCATGAGCGAGTTCCTGTTCACGTCGGAGTCGGTGTCGGAGGGGCATCCGGACAAGGTCGCCGACCAGATTTCCGATGCGGTGCTCGACGCGATTCTAGAGCAAGACCCGCGGGGGCGCGTCGCCGCCGAGACGCTCGTGTCGACCGGCCTCGTCGTGATGACCGGCGAGATCACGACGGCGCACAAGCACGACTTCGGACGGATCGCGCGCGAGACGATCCGCCGCATCGGCTACAACGACCCCGAGCTCCGCTTCGACGCCGACGGCTGCGCGGTGATGGTCTGCTACGGCCGCCAGTCGCCCGACATCGCGCGCGGCGTCGACCACGCCTCCGACGAGTACCTTAACCAGGGCGCCGGCGACCAGGGGCTGATGTTCGGCTACG
>DASQBO010000159.1:0-2923 GCA_035635175.1 Casimicrobiaceae bacterium
TCGCCCAGGCGGCTCATCTCCTTCGCCGACCGCGGCAACGTGACGCCGGTCGTCTGCTGAAAGACGAACTGGACGAGGCCGCTGCAGTCGAGGCCGGTGTCGGGCGTGGCGCCGCCCCACTTGTAACGGATGCCGATCAGGTCGAGCGCGGCCGACGTCAACGCGCGCGCCGCGTCCCATGCAGAGGACGCCGCGCCGCGGACGGCCGCGGTCGCGCTGTCGGCGATCGACCGCGCTGGCGCATCGTCGGCCAGCGCGGGCAGCGACGCGCACGCGAGCGCGATTCCCAGCGCAAGGGCGGCGAGCGGCGAACGGGAATGCAGGCACATCCGCGCATTGTCGTCGAATGCCCCCGGAGCAGGCAACCCGAAAGTCAACGCCAATCCCGACGCTTTTGCTTGGGTTTCGTCTTCGGCAGCGGCGCCTTCAGGGCGCGCCGGCGCCGGGCTTCCTTGGGGTCGGCGACGAGGGCGCGGGTGATCTCGACGCGATCGCCGTCGACGAGAGGCGCCGACGCCGGGCGCCGCTTGCCGTGGACGGCGCAGGCGAGCGTCCCGGCGTCGAGGCCGTACGCGTCGACGAGGCCCGAGCGCAAGACGGCGTCGGCGATCGTCGCGCCTTCCGGCAGCTCGAGCGGAGCGAGATCCTGGGCGGCGCGGGTCGCCCAGACGACGCAGACCTTCACGGGCGCGACGCGTGGATCGATTCGGCCCGGCGGACGAACGCGTCGATGAACGTGTTCGCGATGCGCCCGAAGACGGGGCCGACGACGCGCTCGAGCACGTGGGTCCGGAACTCCCAGGCGAGTTCGAGTTCGATCCTGCACGCCGAGTCGGCGAGCGCCTTGAAACGCCATTCGCCGTGCAGGTGGCGGAACGGCCCGTCCTTCAGCGTGACGACGATCGATTCGGGCGGCCGGTTCGCGTTGTCCGTCGTGAAATGCGCCCTGACGCCGTGGTAGTCGATGTCGATCCGCGCGGTCTTGCCCCCCGGATGCGATTCGAGCACGCGCGTTCCGGGGCACCACGGCAGGAACTCCGGATAGCGCTCGACGGCGTCGACGAGGTCGAACATCTCGGGTGCGCCGAAGGGGACGAGCACCGACTTCCGCACGCTGGCCATGGGTCTTCGGTAAGATTGCGGCTCGCCCGGTCGGCGTCGCGGCGCACGTCGCGGGTGCGCGTCCGGCCGCGGTCTGCGTCTCGCATGAGCATCGTCGACAACAAAAAAGCCTACCACGACTACTTCGTCGAGGAGAAATTCGAGGCGGGGCTCGCGCTCGAGGGCTGGGAGGTCAAGGCGATCCGCGCCGGCCGCGCGCAATTGAAGGAGGCGTACGTGATGGTGAAGGGCGGCGAGATCGTGCTCATCGGCGCGCACGTGACGCCGCTCACGACGGCCTCGACGCACGTGCGGGCCGACCCGACGCGCACGCGGAAGCTGCTGCTGCACAAGAGCGAGATCCATCGCCTCGTCGGCCAGGTCGAGCGCGCGGGCTACACGCTCGTGCCGCTCAATCTCCATTACAGCCGGGGGCGCGTGAAGCTCGACGTCGGGCTCGCGAAGGGCAAGAAGCAGTACGACAAGCGCGCCGCGATCAAGGAGCGCGAATGGAACCGCGAGCAGCAGCGGCTGATCCGCAACCGCACGGGCTCGGCGCGGACGGCGCGGCCGCGGTGAGCCTCGAGCCCGTGACGGTGCGCCCCGCCGGCGACGGCGACATCGCCGCGATCGCCGCGATCTACCGGCGGGCCGTCGCGACCGGCACCGCGTCGTGGGAGCTCGTGCCCCCGGACGACACGACGATGCGCGAGCGCTTTCGGACGCTGTCCGGGGGCGGCTATCCCTACCTGGTCGCGCTGCGCGGGGGCACGCTCGTCGGTTACGCGTACGCGAGCCCGTTCCGCCCGCGCGAGGGCTATCGCTACACGGTGGAGGACTCGGTCTACGTGGCAGGCGACGCGCGGCGGTCCGGTGTCGGCCGCGCGCTGCTCGCGGCGTTGATCGGCGCGTGCGCTGCGGGGGGGTGGCGGCAGATGGTCGCGGTGATCGGCGGCGCCGGCGAAGTCGCGTCGATCCGGCTGCACGCGTCGCAGGGATTCGTCGAGGCGGGCCGACTCCGCGACATCGGCCGCAAGTTCGGACGGTGGCTCGACTGCGTGCTGATGCAGCGCGCGCTGGGCGAGGGCGCGGCGACGGCGCCGACCGGCGAATGACGGAGGGCACGATGCGCGATCCGCCGCTTCCACCCGACCATCCCTTCGTCCGCGACCTCGAGCCCAACGCGGCGAACCGCGTCCCGCTCACGCCCGTATCGTTCCTCGAGCGCAGCGCGCTCGTGTGGCCGGACAAGGTCGCGGTCCGGCACGGAGGCCGTGCGTTCACGTACCGCGACTTCGAGGCGCGCTGCCGCCGGCTCGCGAGCGCGCTCGCGCGGCGCGGGGTCCGCCGCGGCGACACGGTCGCGGTGATGGCGCCGAACGTGCCCGCGATGCTCGAGGCGCATTACGCGGTGCCCGCGCTCGGCGCCGTGCTGAACGCGCTCAACTACCGGCAGGACGCCGCGACCATCGCGTTCTGCCTCGAGCACGGCGAGGCGAAGGTGCTGCTGACCGACGCCGAGTTCGCGCCGACCGTGAAGGGGGCGCTCGCGCGCACGACGCGCGAGCTGCTCGTCGTCGACCTCGAGGACCCCGAAGGTCCCGCAGGCGAGCGCCTCGGCAGCCTCTCCTATGAGGCGCTGCTCGCCGAGGGCGATCCCGACTTCGCGTGGCCCGGCCCGCACGACGAGTGGGATTCGCTCGCGCTCCTGTACACGTCCGGGACGACGGGCGATCCCAAGGGCGTCGTCTACCACCATCGCGGCGCCTACCTGAATGCGCTCGGCAACGCGCTCGCGTTCGGCCTCGCGCCGTCCTCGGTG
>DASQBO010000160.1:0-10955 GCA_035635175.1 Casimicrobiaceae bacterium
CTAAGCCCCACTTCAACCCACTTTTTCCCACCAGAGGCCACTATAAGGAGGCCGAGCGCCGAGGTCAACAGTTTTTCGTAGTCCGAACAAAGACTTAGGGCCCAATTCGCAACAAATCCGTTCCTTTATATTAAACAGATACTTATATGGAAAAACGAAAGTAAAATGACAAGAAATGCGCGCTAAAGACCTGCACCAGCGTACGATCGTTCGGTCTCGGCGCGCCGCACAGCGCTGCGAGCGAGGACACACCCCGAAAACCTCGCATATGGCGTCCACGGGTACCCATTCACCGGTTGTGCTTGGCGGTGCCTTTCCCGGGCGGAGGCCCCGAGCCGGGGCGGCCACGCGCCTTCATGCCAACGGAATGCGTTTTCCGGTGCGGAAGGCGGGCGGTGCGACCGATCCGCTAGAATCGCCGCGCCGCCCTCCACCCCTCGATCGGAGCCCGCATGCGTTTCGCCGTCCGCGCCCTTCCTGCCCTCGTCGTTGCGCTCGCGCTCGCGGCGCATGCCCAGGTGCCGCCGGGCGAGACGAGCGCGCGCGCCTCGCTCACCGCGTACACGCAGTTCAATACGACGCTCGACTCGGGCGGACGCTTCAACTGGGCGGGCGGGCTCGCGAGCGTGTCGGCGACGCGGCAGCTGACGCCACAGCTCTCGGCGGGACTCTCCGCACGCTACGAATACCAGTCGTGGCGCTGGCACGAGCCGACCGCGTTCGCCAACGCCGAGCCGTGGAAGAACGTGAATGCGCCATCCGTGGGGATCGATCTCGGCTACGCGTACGCGCCCGATCTCGTGCTTTCGCTTCGGCCCATCGTCGCGTGGGACTACGAGTCCGGGGCAAGCACCGGCGACGCGCTCACGTGGGGTGCCGTCGCGTCGTTCGCGAAGGTGTTCTCGAAGGATCTCGTGCTGGGCCTCGGCGTGAGCGCGTTCCGCCGGATCGACGAGACGAAAGTGCTGCCGTTCCCGATCATCAGCTGGCGAGTCAGCGACAAGTGGCGCATCGCGAATCCGTTCCCGGCGGGCCCCGCCGGCGGCGCGGGCCTCGAGGCCGTGTACTCGCCCGACGAGCGGTGGGAATTCGCGGAGGGCATCGCGTATCGCAGCTACCGCTTCCGCCTCGCGACCGACAACGCGACGCCGTCGGGCATCGGCGAGAACAGCTTCATCCCGATCTTCCTGCGGGTGACGCGCAGGCTCGCGAAGGACGCCCGGATCGACTTCTACGCCGCGATCGCCACGTTCGGCAAGGCGAGCGTCGACGACCGCAACGGCGACGGGCGCTACAGCAACGACTACAACATCGGCCCCGCGCTCGGCGCGACCCTCGTCGTCGACTTCTGAAGCCGCTCCCGCGCGGGGTCGCCGCCGCGGCCGCCGCTGTCGCCCTCGCCGGTTGCGCGGTGCGCTACGACCAGGCGGGCCTGTCGCGGGTCGGCGTGTTCCTCTGGGGGCTCTCCGACCCGCCGGGCGTCCGCTGGGATCTCGGCACCCCGCCGCGCGACGTTCCCGAGCTTCCGCCCGCCGCGCGCCGCGAGTCGCTGCCGCGCCTCGACCCGGCGCGGGCGCCGGAATCACCCGCACCGCCGCCGCCGAACCGAAGCCCGCGCGAACGGTCTTCCATGGCATTCGACGATAATCGCGACCGTGCCTCCCGCGCGCCGGAATCGGCTCCCGCTCCCGTGCTTCCTCGCGCTCGCGATCGCGGCGACGGCGACGCACGCCGCTGACGTCGACGCGGTCGAGGGCCCCGCCGCGACGACTCCCGCCCGCTACCAGGTCAAGGTCGACGCGCCCGCGTCGCTCAAGGACGCGATCGAGCGCGACGTGGGCATCGTCCGCTGGCAGACGTTCGGCGGGATGACCGACGACCTGCTCGAACGCCTCGCGCGCGAGGCGATCGACGAGACGCGCAACCTCGCCGCGGCGGAAGGATGGTTCTCGCCGAAGATCGACGTGTCGATCGACCGCAAGACGTCGCCCCCGACGGTCATCCTGTCCGTCGCACCGGGCGAGCCGACGCGCATCGCCTCCGTGAAGATCGAAGTCACCGGGCCCGCGACCACGGACTCGCCGCGCGGCACCGATGCGATCGCGCGCGTCGAGCGGGCGTGGGGACTGCCGGTCGGCGCGACCTTCAGGCAGG
Organism: Casimicrobiaceae bacterium; assembly: GCA_035635175.1. Lineage (GTDB taxonomy): Bacteria > Pseudomonadota > Gammaproteobacteria > Burkholderiales > Casimicrobiaceae > CAIWHR01. Next base: position 2,155 of record DASQBO010000160.1, read on the forward strand.
CAGCGTGGTCCGCGGCGAAGGACGCGGCAGTCGCGACGCTGACGGCAACGCCCTACGCCGCCGCGAAGATCGTGCACAGCGAGGCGTACATCGACCCGGACCGCCACGCGGCGGACCTCACGGTCGAGCTCGCGAGCGGCCCCGCGTTCCGCTTCGGGCCGCTCGCCGTCACCGGCCTCACGCGCTATCCCGAGTCGCTGGTCCGCAACTTCTACATCGTGGAGCCGGGCACGCCGTACGACGAGCGTGAAATCCTCCGCTTCGTGCGGCGGCTCAACGCCTCGGGCTACTTCGCGAGCGCACAGGCGGCGGTCGACCCGGACACCGCGCATGCCGACGACGCGACGGTGAAGGTCGCGGTGATCGAGTCGCCGGCGAAGCGGCTCGAGGGGGGCTTCGGCTACTCGACCGACGTCGAGTTCCGCGGCAACGCGTCGTACCGCGACGTGAACCTCGACGGCCGCGGGCTGCAGATGCTGGTCGAGGGCCGCCTCGAATCGAAGCTGCAGTCGATGTCGGTGCGCTTCACGCAGCCCCCCAACGACGCGCACTGGATCGGAACCTACAGCGCACTCGCCGAGCGCACGGACATCGAAGGCCTCGTCACGCGCACCCTGTCCGCGGGCACGCGCTGGCACACCGTCGAGGAACGCGACGAGCGCGCGCTGTCGGCGACGTACTACCTCGACGAGCAGCAGCCCGCCGGTGCGGAATGGGTCCGCGCGCACGCGGTTTACCTGGAAGCCGAACGCTACTGGCGGCGCACCGACAGCCTGCTGGCGCCGACGGAAGGCTGGATGGCGAGCGTGCAGGGCGGCGGCGGCATCCCGGGCGTGTCCACGCGCGGCTTCGCCCGCGTGATCGGCCGCTTCGCATCGTGGCATCCGCTCACGCCGAGCGACGAGCTCGAGTTCCGCGCGCAGGCGGGTGCCGTGCTCGCCGAATCGCGCGACGGCATTCCCTCGGCGCTGCTCTTTCGCACCGGCGGCGACACGACGGTGCGCGGCTACGCGTTCGAGAGCCTCGGCGTGCAATCCGGCGACGCGGTCGTCCCCGGGCGCTACTACGCGGTGCTGAACGCCGAGGCGACGCACTGGGTCACCGACGCGTGGGGCGTCGCCGCTTTCGTCGACGCGGGCAACGCCGCCGACGACCTGTCGCACCCGCACCTCGCGGTCGGCTACGGCCTCGGCCTGCGCGTTCGCTCGCCGCTCGGCCCGTTCCGCATCGACCTCGCGTACGGGCAGGACGTGCGCAGCGTCCGCGTGCACCTCTCGGTGGGCCTCACGTTCTGAGATGACGGCCGCTCGCGCTCCGGAACTCCGCCACGCGCTGCGCTGGCTCGTGCGCGCGCTCACGGCGCTCGTCGCGGTCCTCGCCGTGGCGGCGCTCGCGCTCTTCGCGGTGCTCACGACGGACACGGGCCTCGCGTGGCTCGCGGACGAGCTCGTCGCGCGGAGCGGCGGTGCGCTCGAGATCGAGGGCGCGAGCGGCACGCTGCAGGACACCGTCCGCGCGACGCGGATCGCGTGGCGCGGACCCGACGCGCGCGTCGTCGCGACCGACGTCGCGCTCACGTGGCGGCCGTGGGCGCTCCTCTCGCGGGGCATCGTCGTCGAGGCGCTCGGCGCGCGGACGCTCGAGGTCGAGCTCGAGCCCGCCGCCGGACCGAAGGTCCCGCCATCGAGCCTCGAGGTTCCGGTGCACGTCGCGATCGGGCGCGTCGCCGTGGGCACGCTCGGCTGGCGCGTCGGCGTCAACGGCGGCACGATCGAGGGGCTCGAGTTCGGCTACGCGGCGGACGATGCGGCGCATCGGGTCACCGGCCTGTCGCTCGTGACGCGCGCGGGCACGCTCAAGGGGTCGGCGACCCTCGGCGCGCGCGCACCCTTCCCGCTCGACGCACGGCTTTCGCTCGCGGGCGACGCCGCGCTGCGCGACGCGCGCGTCGACTTCGTCGCGACGGGGACCCTGACCGCGATCGCACTCGATGCCCGGGGCGCGGCCGGCGAAGGCCGCGCGACCGCGCACGCGGCGCTCGCGCCGCTGGCGCCGGTGCCGCTCGTGTCGCTCGCGGTCGACGCGCGCGACGTCGACCTCGCGGCGTGGAATCCCGCGCTCCCGTCGACGTGGATCGCGGGCACGATCGACGCGAAGCCGGCGGGCGCCGGGCTCGCGGGCACGCTCGACTTCACGAACGCGCGGCCCGGGCCGCTCGATGCGGGCCGTGCGCCGGTGCGCACGCTCGCGACGCGCTTCGCGTGGTCCGAGGAGGGGGCGACGTTCGACGACCTCGTCGCGGAGCTCGGCGGCGGCCGCGCCACCGGCCGCGGCTCCCTCGCCCTCGGCGGGCCGGCGCCGGTCACCCGGTGGCATCTCGACGTCCGCGACGTCGACCTGCGGGAGCTCTGGCCGCGGCTCGTCGCGACGCGGCTCGCGGGAACGCTCGACGCGAATTTCGACGCCACCGTGCGATCGGTCAGCGGCCGGCTCGCCGATCGCGGCATCGCCGGCGGCGTCGCCGTCGAGTTCGCGACGACGCTCGAGGAGCGCGCGATCGTCGTCGATCGCCTCCGCGCGCGCGCCGGAGCCGGCGAGGTCGTCGTCACCGGCCGCGTCGATCGCGACGGCCGGCAGGCGTTCGCGCTGGAAGCCGCGGCGACGAAGCTCGACCCGGCACGATTTGGCGCCTATCCGGCGGGCGCCGTCGACGCAACGGTCAAGGCGACGGGCGTGCTCGTCCCCGCGTGGCAGGTCGACGCCTCGCTCACGCTCGGGCGAGGCAGCCGGCTCGCGGGCGCCGCGCTGGCCGGCACGGCACGCGGTCACATGGAAGCGGGCCGCGTGCGCGACGCCGCAGTCGATCTCGAGGCCGGGCACGCGACGCTCGTCGCGAACGGCAGCCTGGGCGCCGCCGGCGATCGGATGACGGTGAGCCTGGATGCGCGCGAGCTCGCGGAGATCGTGCCGCTCCTGCCGGCGGACGTTCCGCGCACGCTCGCGGGCGAGCTCCACGTCAAGGCGGAGGCCACCGGCGCGCCGCCCGCGGCCGGCCTCGATCTCGCCGCGCGCGGCGCCCGCCTCAAGCTTCCCGGCGGGCTCGCGGTGGGAACCTTCGACGCGCACGCCACGATCGGGCGATCGGCGACGGGACATCTCGATCTGGCCGCCCGCGCGCTCGACTTCGATCTCGCCGCGACCGACGTGCGCGCGCCCTCGGGCGACGTCGTGAGCGGGCGCGCACGCGTCGCGGGAACGCTCGCCGCGCACACGGTGACGGTCGCGCTCGACGGCGGCGAACTCGGCCTCGATGCGGCCGCGCACGGCGGAGTCCACGGCGACCCGGCGAGCGATTCGTTGACCGCCCTCGCCTGGAACGGCACGCTCGACGCGCTCGCCGGCCGCGGCCCGTGGGCGCTCAAGCTGACCGCGCCGGCATCGCTCGCGCTCGCGCACCGCAAGGCACGCCTCGGCGAAGCGCACTTCACGGTCGCCGACGGCACCGTCGACGTCGCCGAATTCGCGTGGGACGAGGGGCGCGTGACGTCGCGCGGGCGTTTCGCCGCGGTGCCGCTCGCGACCGTCGCGCGGCTCGCGGGCCGGCCGCTGCCGACGCGCACGACGCTCTCGTTCGGCGGCGAGTGGGCGCTGAGCGCGACGCCGCGACTCGACGGCACCGTCAGCATCCACCGGGAGACGGGCGACCTCTGGGTCGTACGCGAGCGCGACGCCGGCGCCGCCGATGCGCCGGTCGGCGTGACGCTGCTCGAGGCGACGGCGCGCGCGCACGACGACGCCGTCGACGCGACGCTGAAATTCCGGTCCGCGCGCGGCGGCAGCGCCGACGCGACCGTCGCGATCGGCGTCGATCCTGGCGCGCCTGCGGGCCGCGTCTCGCCCGGCGCGCCGCTCGAGATGACGCTCGTCGCCGATCTTCCTTCGCTGGCCGTGCTGCAGCCGTGGGCCGGGACGACGGCCGTGATCGACGGTCGCCTGCACGCGGATCTCGCGGCGCGCGGCACGCTCCGCGACGCGCCCGTTTCGGGCTCGATCGCCGGCACGAATCTCACCGTCGATGCCGCGCAATACGGGCTGTACTTCCGCAACGGCCACGTGAACGCGCGGATCGCGGACCGTCGAGTCACGCTGGAGGACCTGGCGTTCACCGCCGGCGCGGGCGAATTCCACGCGACCGGGACGCTCGCCGCGGCCAAGGACTCGCTCGACGCTTCGGCGGCGCACGTCGTCTGGCGCGCCGAGAAGTTCCGCCTCTTCGCCCGGCCCGACTTCAACCTCGTGGCGACGGGCGGCGGCGACATCGCCCTCGAGAACGGCAAGCTCGTGCTCACGGGTTCGCTGCGCGCCGACGAAGGTCGCTTCGTCTACCAGTTCGACCCGACGGCGACGCTCGGCGACGACGTCGTCGTCAAGGGCTGGGACCGCCACCCGCCCGACACGATGCGCGCGGCCGACGTGCCGCTCGCGATCGACGTCACGCTCGACCTCGGCGACCGGCTGACCTTCTCCGGCCGCGGGCTCGAGACCGGCCTGCGCGGCCAGGTGCACGTGCGCAACGGGCCCGGGGGCTTCACCGGCCGCGGCCAGCTCTACACGGTGAACGGAACCTACTTCGCGTACGGTCAGCGCCTCGTCATCGATCCAGGCCGCCTCGTCTTCGACGGGCCGCTCGACAATCCGGGCCTCGACATCATCGCGCTGCGGCGCGGCCTGCAGGTCGAGGCGGGCGTCGCCGTGACGGGCACGGTTCGCGTCCCGATTATCACGCTCGTGTCGAATCCGCCGGTTCCCGACAACGAGAAGCTCGCGTGGCTGGTGCTGGGGCAGGGCCTCGACCGGACCTCGGGCGCGGACGTCGCGGCGCTGCAGGCGGCGGGCGCCGCGCTCCTCGGCCCGAACGCCAAGCCCGTGACCGCGTCGATCGCGCAGTCGATCGGGCTCGACGACATCTCGTTCAAGAGCGCGACATCGGCGCCGGGCCGCGGGACGGCGGCGACGACGCCGTCGGCGACGGGGCAGGTCGTGACGCTGGGCAAGCGCCTCAACGAGCGGCTGACCGTCGCGTACGAGCAGGGCCTTACCGTCGCGACGAACGCGCTCCGGATCGAGTACGCGCTCTCGAGCACGCTGTCGGTGCGGGCGGAAGCGGGCACCGTGAGTGGCGTCGGGCTCTACTACCGCCGCAACTTCGATTGACGTTTGGTCGGAGCGGGCGGACGCGGGGCGCGCGCGACCACGAGCCGGCGCGGATGGAGCTCGGCGAGGAGCGCGGGGCCGGCCGCGACGACGAACTCGACGAACGCGGTCGAGGCGGGGCTCACGAAGCGGCCGGCGCGGCGCACGACGTACCAGCGGCGCATGAGCGGCAGGCCGACGACGTCGAGGATCGCCATCCGTCCGGTCGCGAGCTCGAGCCCGATCGTGTGGCGCGACAGGAATGCGAGCCCCATGCCGGCCATCACCGCCTGCTTGATCGTCTCGTTGCTGTTCATGACGCCGCCGATCCGCGGCTCGAACGCGCGCTCGGCGAAGAAGCGCTCCATCGACGATCGGGTGCCCGAGCCCGGTTCGCGCACGAGGAACGTCTCGCCCGCCAGTTCGGCGAGCGGAATGCGCCGCGCGCGGGCTAGCGGGTGCCCGGGCGACGCAACGACGACGAGCGGATGGTCGGCGAAGGCGACGGCGTCGGTCGCGAGGCGCGGCGGCGGCTGGCCCATGATCGCGACCTCGATTTCGTCGCGCTCGAGCTCGCGGACGATGATCTCGCGATTGTTGACGGAGAGGGAAACGCGCACGCCGGGGTGGAGTCTCTGGAAACGCGCGAGGAGCGCCGGCGCGAAGTACTTCGCCGTGCTGACCACGCCCACGCGGATGCGTCCGCCGGTCAGGCCCTTCAGCGCCGACAGCGCCGCGTCGGCGTCCTTCAGCGCCGCCAGGACCTGTTGCGCGTAACCAAGGAGCACTTCCCCCGCCTCCGTCAGCGCGATCTTGCGGCCGCGCCGCTCGAACAGCGCGAAGCCCGCCATTTCTTCGAGTTGCTTGATCTGCAGCGATACGCCCGCTTGCGAGAGGTGCAATTGTTCCGAGGTGCGGGCGAAGCTCAGGTGGCCCGCCGCCGCAGCGAAGATCTGCAACTGCCGGATGGTGACTCCGCGCATGCGTCGCCCTGCCCTGATCGTTAAGCAAAAGCTTAGGCAGGCAGTAAAAAAGATTAACTATTGCTTGTCAATGGCCGGGGCTAGGATCGCCTCACGTGCAACCGGTGCCGACACCGAGGAATTCCGATGAACGACAGCGCAAGCAAGGCGAAGCTTTCCGGCAAGGAGCGCTACAAGGCCGGGGTAATGAAGTACAAGGACATGGGCTACTGGCGGCCCGACTACGTGCCGTCGGACACGGACCTGATCGCGGTCTTCCGGATCACACCGCAGGAGGGCGTCGATCCCGAGGAGGCGGCGGCCGCGGTCGCCGGCGAGTCGTCGACGGCGACGTGGACGGTGGTGTGGACCGACCGGCTCACGGCCTGCGACAACTACCGGGCCAAGGCGTACCGCGTCGACCCGGTGCCGAACACCGGCCCCGGAACGAACGCCGAGCAGCAGTGGTTCGCCTACATCGCCTACGACCTCGCGCTGTTCGAGGAGGGATCGATCGCCAACCTGACCGCGTCGATCATCGGCAACGTGTTCGGCTTCAAGCCGTTGAAGGCGCTGCGGCTCGAGGACATGCGGATCCCGGTGGCGTACCTGAAGACCTTCCAGGGGCCGGCGACCGGCATCGTCGTCGAGCGCGAGCGGCTCGACAAGTTCGGCCGGCCGCTCCTGGGCGCGACGGTGAAGCCCAAGCTCGGGCTGTCCGGCAAGAACTACGGCCGCGTCGTCTACGAGGGGCTCAAGGGCGGCCTCGACTTCCTCAAGGACGACGAGAACATCAACTCGCAGCCGTTCATGTCCTGGCGCGAGCGCTTCCTCTACTGCATGGAGGCCGTGGCGAAGGCGCAGGCCGCCACCGGGGAAGTGAAGGGGACGTACCTCAACGTCACCGCGGCGACGATGGAGGACATGTACGAGCGCGCCGAGTTCGCGAAGGAGCTGGGCTCGGTGATCGTGATGATCGACCTCGTGATCGGATACACGGCGATCCAGTCGATGGCGAAATGGGCGCGGCGCAACGACATGATCCTGCACCTGCACCGCGCCGGGCATTCGACGTACACCCGCCAGAAGAATCACGGCGTCTCGTTCCGCGTGATCGCCAAGTGGATGCGGATGGCCGGGGTCGACCACATCCACGCGGGCACCGCGGTCGGCAAGCTCGAGGGGGACCCTGCCACCGTGCAGGGCTTCTACAACGTCTGCCGCGAGGAGCGGAACGAGATCGACCTCGCGCGCGGGATCTTCTTCGAGCAGCCGTGGGCGAACCTGCGCAAGGTGATGCCGGTCGCTTCGGGCGGCATCCACGCGGGCCAGATGCACCAGCTGATCGATCTCTTCGGCGACGACTGCGTGCTCCAGTTCGGCGGGGGCACCATCGGCCATCCGATGGGGATCCAGGCCGGCGCGACGGCCAACCGCGTCGCGCTGGAAGCGATGGTCAAGGCGCGCAACGAGGGCCGCGACATCGCCCGCGAAGGGCCGGCGATCCTCGAGGAGGCCGCGCGCCGGTGCCGGCCGCTCGCGCAGGCGCTCGACACGTGGAAGGACGTTTCCTTCAATTACGCGTCGACCGACACGCCCGACTTCGTGCCGACGCCCACCCCGGCGTGAACCGCAACGACGACGAGGATCTCATGCGCATCACCCAAGGCACCTTTTCCTTCCTCCCCGACCTGACCGATGCCGAGATCGGGGCGCAGATCGAGTACGCGCTGCGGCAGGGCTGGGCCCTGTCCGTCGAGCACACCGACGACCCGCATCCCCGCAACGTGTACTGGGAGATGTGGGGGATGCCGATGTTCGACCTGAAGGACGCGGCCGGCGTCTTGATGGAAGTCAATGCGTGCCGCAAGGCGCATCCGGACCATTACGTCAAGGTGAACGCGTTCGACTCGACTCAGGGGTGGGAGTCCACGCGGCTCTCGTTCATCGTCAACCGGCCGAAGAACGAGCCGGGATTCCGCGTCGTGCGCACGGAGGCGGCCGGGCGCGCGATTCGCTACACGGTGCAGAGCTACGCCGTCGACCGCCCCGAAGACCACCGCTATTGAGGCCCGGGTCGAACGCACTTGACCCGCCATTCCAGCCATGAACGACCTCGCTCCCGCGCGCGTCGACCTGCAGGCACTGCTCCGCGAGGCGAACGTCGTCGACGTCCTCGACGCGCTCGACCGCGAGCTCGTCGGGCTGGCGCCGGTGAAGCAGCGGATCCGCGAGATCGCCGCGTTCCTCGCGGTCTCGAAGGCGCGCGCCGCGATGGGACTCACCGGGGCGGCGCCGTCGCTGCACATGAGCTTCACCGGCAACCCGGGCACCGGCAAGACGACGGTCGCGCTCAAGATGGCGGAGATCCTGCACCGCCTGGGCTACGTCCGCAAAGGGCACCTGATCGCGGTGACGCGCGACGATCTCGTCGGCCAGTACATCGGCCACACGGCGCCCAAGACGAAGGAAGTGCTCAAGCGGGCGCTGGGCGGCGTGCTCTTCATCGACGAGGCCTACTACCTGTACCGGCCGGAAAACGAGCGCGATTACGGGCAGGAAGCGATCGAGATCCTGCTCCAGGTGATGGAGAACCAGCGCGACGACCTGGTCGTGATCCTCGCGGGCTACAAGGACCGGATGGAC
>DASQBO010000161.1:0-3626 GCA_035635175.1 Casimicrobiaceae bacterium
GCGCCGGCTGCGGCAGATGTACCACCATTGCGAGATTCTCGAGTGCAACGCGCAGACCGTGCCCCGGCGCGTCGACACGCTCGACGTCGAGGGGGTGATCGGCCTCATCAGCGGCAGCGAACCGCTCCCCGCCCTGGCCGCGGCGAACGACGCGCCGCCCGCCATCTTCCGGCTACGCCAGAAAACCGGCACGCACTAGCTCTTCGGCAAGGGCCTGGTAGTCATGCGCGCCGCGGCTGTCCGGCGCGTGCCGGAAGACGTCGAGCTCCACCGCGGGGCTCTCCGCGAGCTTCACGCTCTCGCGGATCCGGGTCGCGCAGATTTCCTCCGGTCGCAGCGCGCGCGCGAGCCGCTCGACCACCTCCGCGCTCATCTTGCGGCGCAAGTCGTAGCGGGTCAGCACGTAGCGGCGCGGCAGCCGGCGTTTGAACACGGGCTCGAGCGCGTTCAGCGCCCGCTCGACCTCGCAGGCGCCGCGCAGCGCGAGGAAGTCGCACGAGACCGGCACCAGAAGGAGGTCGCACGCGAATACCGCGTTCAGCGACAGCACGTTGAGCAGCGGGCCGCAGTCGATGACGACGGGGCCGGGCGCGAGTCCGGGCTGCCGCAGCGCGTAGCGGAGCCGGGTGACGACGTTGACGCTCTTGCCGAGGATCGAGTCGAGCTTGGACAGATCGAGGTGCGCGGGGCAGAGCACGACACCGCTTCGCGTGACGCGTGCGATGTCGGCGAGCGGCCGCTGGCGGACGAAGAAGCTGTAGACCGATTCGTCGGCCAGCTTCGCGTGCGCGCCGAACACGTGCGAAAGGTGCGCCTGCGGATCGAGGTCGACGCCGAGCGGACGCTGGCCCCGGCGCGCGATCGCCGCGAGCAGGTTCAAGGCGGTCGTCGTCTTGCCGACGCCACCCTTCTGGTTGAACACCGCGACGACCGTCATGCGGCGGGAAGCGCGACCATGCGGCAATTATACGGGCGCCGCCGCCGTGCGCCGGGTCGTCGCGTCCGCTCCCGCGGGCCCGGGGATCCGCTTCTTCCCGATGTCGTATCATGATCGGCTCGCCGCACGCGGTGCGGCTTCGACGTTCGCTCATCGCGTGACCGCGTCTCCGCTCCAGATTGTCGTCATGGCCGCGGGCCAGGGCAAGCGCATGCGCTCGGCGCGGCCGAAGGCGCTGCACCCGCTCGCCGGCAAGCCCCTCGTCCTGCACGCGCTCGATGCGGTGCGGACGCTCGCGCCGCGCGCGCTCGTCGTCGTGGTCGGTCACGGCGGCGAGGAGGTTCGCGCCGCGCTGGCCGCGCCCGATCTCGCGTTCGTCACGCAGGACCCCCCGCGCGGCACCGGCGACGCGGCGCGCCTTGCGCTCGAGGCGCTGCCGAGCGACGGCGTCACGCTCGTCGCCAACGGCGATTGCCCGCTCATTCCCGCGGCGACGTACGCGGCGCTCGCGGCAGTCGCGGCGACGGGGAAGCTCGCGCTGCTCACGGCGCATGCGACGGATCCGTCGGGGCTGGGCCGCGTCGTCCGCGCGGCCGGCGGCGCGTTGCGCGCGATCGTCGAGGAGCGCGACGCGTCGCCCGCCGAGCGGGCCCTCGACGAGATCTACACCGGCACGCTCGCGGCACCGACCGGCCTTCTCGCTCGCTTCGTCGGCGCGCTCAAGGACGACAACGCGCAGGGCGAGTTCTACCTGACCGACGTCGTCGCGCTGGCCGTCGCCGCGGGCGTCCCGGTCGAGGCGCACGTCGCCGAAGACGCGGCGGCGGCGCTCGGCGTCAACGACCGCGCGCAGCTCGCCGCGATCGAGCGCCTCGTGCAGGCGCGCCTCGCCGAGGCGCTGATGAAGGCCGGGACCTCGATTGCCGACCCCGCCCGGATCGACATCCGCGGCGCGCTCTCCTGCGGCCGCGACGTCAGCATCGACATCGGCTGCGTGTTCGAAGGAGAAGTCAAGCTCGCCGACGACGTCGCCATCGGGGCGTATTGCGTGCTTCGGGACGTCAGCGTCGGCCCCGGCAGCGTGATCGCACCGTTCTCGCAGCTCGAGGGCGCGACGATCGGCGCGCGCTGCCGCGTCGGACCGTACGCGCGACTGCGTCCGGGCGCGGCGCTCGACGAGCAGGTGCACGTCGGCAACTTCGTCGAGGTGAAGGCGAGCCGCTTGGGGGCGGGCGCTAAGGCCAACCACCTCGCGTACGTCGGCGACGCGCAGGTCGGCGCCCGCGTCAACGTCGGCGCCGGGACGATCACCGCGAACTACGACGGCGCTGCGAAGCACCGCACGGTGATCGAGGACGACGCGTCGATCGGGTCGAACTCCGTGCTCGTGGCGCCGGTCACCGTGGGGAAGGGCGCCACGATCGGGGCGGGAAGCGTCATCACCGAGGACGCACCGCCGGAAGCGTTGACCGTGGCGCGGGCGAAGCAATCGACCGTCGCCGGCTGGAGGCGGCCGGTGAAGAAGACCGGCAGCTCGCGCTGATGCGCGCGCGACGCAACGGGGAGTGAACGAAACATGTGCGGCATCGTCGGCGCCTCCTCGGCGCGCAACGTGGTCCCGATCCTGATCGATGGCATCCGCCGGCTCGAGTACCGCGGCTACGACTCGACCGGGCTCGCCGTCCTCGACGGCGTGGGCGGCGAGCCGCGGCTCGCCCGGCTCGTCTCGACGGCGCGCGTAGCCGACCTGGCCGCGCAGGCCGAGTCGACGCGGATCGAGGGCCGCTCCGGGATCTCGCACACGCGCTGGGCGACGCACGGCGCGCCGACGCCCGCGAACGCGCATCCGCACACCTCGCACGGCGAGATCGCCGTCGTGCACAACGGCATCATCGAGAACTTCGAGCCGTTGCGCGAGCGGCTCGTCGCGCAGGGCTACGCCTTCGTCACCCAGACCGACTCGGAGGTGATCGCGCACCTCGTGCACGCGCACTGGCACGCTTCCGGCGGCGGCGACCTGCTGCGCGCGGTGCAGGCGGCGGTCGCCGAGTTCCACGGTGCCTACGCGATCGCGGTGATGTCGACGCGCGAGCCCGGGCGCATCGTCGGCGCGCGCGCGGGCAGCCCGCTCGTCGTCGGGGTCGGCGCCGACGACCACTTCCTCGCTTCCGACGCTGCGGCGCTGCTCTCGGTCACGCGCCGCATCGCCTACCTCGAGGACGGCGACGTCGCGGACGTGCGCCGCGAGTCGTGGGCCGTCTACGATGCGCGCGGCGAGCGCGCCGAGCGGCCCATCGTCACGATCGAGGCCTCCGGCGCCGCGGTCGAGCTCGGTCCCTACCGGCACTTCATGCAAAAGGAGATCTTCGAGCAGCCGCGCGCGGTCGCGGACACGCTCGAAGCCGTTACCGGAGTCGATTCCGGCGTCTTCGGCGCAAACGCCGAAGGGGTGCTGCGCGGCGTCGACTCGGTGCTCCTCCTCGCGTGCGGCACGAGCTACTACTCGGCGCTCGTCGCGAGGCAGTGGATCGAGTCGCTCGCCCGAATCCCGTGCGCGGTCGAGATCGCGAGCGAGTACCGCTATCGCGACAGCGTGCCGGACCCCGCCGCGCTGGTCGTCGTCGTCTCGCAGTCGGGTGAGACCGCGGACACGCTCGCCGCGCTGAAGCACGCCAAGGCGCTCGGGCAT
>DASQBO010000162.1:0-10982 GCA_035635175.1 Casimicrobiaceae bacterium
ACCCGGCGTTTCGACCCGGCGTGGCTAGTATCGATAGGATTCCGGCTTGTAGGGGCCCGCGACGTCGACCCCGATGTAGCGCGCCTGCTTGTCGCTCAACGTCGTCAGCATCGCGCCGAGCTTCGAGAGCTGCAGTCGCGCCACCTTCTCGTCCAGGTGCTTCGGCAGCACGTAGACGCCCACCGGGTAGCGGCCCGCGCCCGATTGCGCGTCGGACCAGAGCTCGATCTGCGCCATCACCTGATTCGTGAACGACGAGCTCATCACGTACGACGGATGGCCCGTGCCGCAGCCCAGGTTCACGAGCCGCCCTTCGGCGAGCAGGATGATCCGCTTGCCGTCGGGGAAGATCACGTGGTCGACCTGCGGCTTGATGTTCTCCCACCGGTACGACTTCAGCGCCGCGACGTCGATCTCGTTGTCGAAGTGCCCGATGTTGCACACGATGGCGTTGTTCTTCATGCGCTGCATGTGCTCGTGCGTGATGACGTCAATGTTGCCCGTCGCCGTGACGAAGATGTCGGCCTTGTCGGCCGCCCAGTCCACGGTGACGACGCGGTAGCCCTCCATCGCCGCCTGCAGCGCGCAGATCGGATCGACCTCCGCCACCCACACCTGCGCGGACAGCGCGCGCAGCGCCTGCGCCGAGCCCTTGCCGACGTCGCCGTAGCCCGCGACCAGCGCGACCTTGCCCGCGACCATCACGTCGGTCGCGCGCTTGATGCCGTCGACGAGCGACTCGCGGCAGCCGTAGAGGTTGTCGAACTTGCTCTTCGTGACCGAGTCGTTGACGTTGATCGCGGGGAACCCGAGGCGTCCCTCCTTGTGCATCTGGTAGAGGCGCTTGACGCCCGTCGTCGTCTCCTCGGTGACGCCGCGGATGCCGGCCTTGCGCCGCGAGTAGAACTGCGGATCCTTCGCGAGCCGGGCCTTGATCGCGCCGAAGAGCGCCTTCTCCTCGTCGCTGCCCGGATGCCCGATGCACGACGGATCGGTTTCGGCCCGCGCGCCGAGGTGCACGAGCAGCGTCGCGTCGCCGCCGTCGTCGAGGATCATGTTCGGACCCTCGCCGGCCGGCCAGTCGAGGATCCGGTGCGTGTAGTCCCAGTATTCGTCGAGCGTCTCGCCCTTGTACGCGAAGACCGGGGTGCCGCCGGCGGCGATCGCGGCCGCCGCGTGGTCCTGCGTCGAGTAGATGTTGCACGACGCCCAGCGCACCTCGGCGCCGAGCGCCTGCAGCGTCTCGATCAGCACCGCGGTCTGGATCGTCATGTGCAGCGAGCCGGCGATGCGCGCCCCGCGCAGCGGCTGGCCCGGGGCGAACTCCTCGCGGATCGCCATGAGGCCCGGCATCTCGGTCTCGGCGATCGCGATCTCCTTGCGGCCCCAGTCGGCGAGCGCGAGGTCGGCAACGCGGAAGTCGTTGAAGGCTCTGGTGTCGTTTGCAGCGTTCATGATCACTCCTTGAAGGGGCGCGAGGCCCGCGGGCGACCGCGAACGGGGAAGCGCGCATCGTCGTCCCCGTGCGCGGGCACGGTTCAACGAGCGCGGTTGCAGGATCCGGATTCCCGAGCCTGGCAGCGGCCCCGTCGCGGGGACGCTGTTGCAACGCTCCTCGGGAAAAGGCCAATTCTACCCAATTCGGGCCGCCTGCGGCCGCCTCGGGGCGGACAGCGCGAGATTTCAGGAATAACAGATAGTTACAACTTCCGCGGAACGAAACGTCCGGAGGAGCGACAATCCCAGAGACGTTGCCGATTCCGGCGAGCCGCATGCCCAACGACACGCGTTCGGAAATCCCGCCCCAGCCGGTGGCCGTCGCGCCGGTCCTGCACCGCCGCCGCTGGCCTTGGGTCGCGGCGGCCGCGGCCGCGACCCTGGCGGTGGCAGGGATTGCGTACTGGGCGACCCGCACGGCCGAGCCCGCGGCATCGGCGACGGGCCGGCGCTTCGATCCGGCGGCCCGGGCGATCCCGGTGGTCGCCGCGCCGGCGCGCAAGGGATCGATCGACGTCTACCTGAACGCGCTCGGCACGGTGACTCCGGCGAACATGGTCGTCGTGAAGCCGCGCGTCGACGGCCAGCTCATGAAGGTCGCGTTCCGGGAGGGGCAGGTGGTCAAGGCCGGCGAGCTCCTCGCCGAGATCGACCCGCGGCCGTTCCAGGTGCAGCTCGGGCAGGCGGAAGGGCAGATGGCGAAGGACCAGGCGCTCCTCCGGAACGCGCAGCTCGACCTCGAGCGCTACCGGACGCTGCTCGCGCAGGATTCGATCTCGAAGCAGCAGGTCGACACGCAGGCCGCGCTCGTCCGCCAGTACGAGGGGACGATCCGCGCCGACCAGGCGGCGATCGACAACGCGAAGCTGCAGCTCACCTACAGCCGCGTGACCGCGCCGATCGGCGGCAGGGTCGGGCTGCGCCAGGTCGATCCCGGCAACGTCGTGAAGGCCGCCGACGCGAACGGCATCGTCGTCATCGCGCAGGTGCAGCCGATCAGCGTCGTCTTTCCGATTCCCGAGGACAGCCTGCCGCGGATCCTGCGCCGCCTCGGCACCGGCGAAGCAGTAGCGGTCGAGGCCTGGGACCGCGACCAGAGGACGAAGCTCGCGACCGGCAAGCTCCTGACCGCCGACAACCAGATCGACACGACGACCGGCACCGTCAAGCTCAAGGCCGAGTTCGCGAACGCGGACCTCGCCCTCTTTCCCAACCAGTTCGTCAACGTCCGGATGCTGGTCGAGACGCTCGCCGACGCGACGCTCGTGCCGTCCGCCGCGGTCCAGCGCGGCGCGCCCGGCACGTTCGTCTACGTCGTCAAGGACGACCTGACGGTCACGGTCGCCGCGGTCACGCTCGGGCCGGTGCAGGGCGAGACGACGGCGATCGCAAGCGGCATCGCGCCCGGCGCCACGGTCGTCGTCGACGGCACGGACAAGCTGCGCGAAGGCGCGAAGGTCGAGTTGATCACGCGCGACGCGCAGTCCGCACCCGCCGCAGCGGACGCGACGAAGCGCGGGCCGAAAGGCGGGCGGCCCCCGGGCGGCGGTGCTCCGGGAGGCGGCGGCAGGCCGTCGAAGGCGGAAGGCGGCGGCTGATCCTGCCGCGTCGGGCGCCGCCATGAATCCGTCCCGTCCGTTCATCCTGCGGCCGGTGGCGACCACGCTGCTCATGGTCGCGCTCCTGCTCGCCGGGATCGTCGCGTATCGGGTGCTGCCGCTCTCGGCGCTGCCCGAGGTCGACTATCCGACGATCCAGGTCGTCACGCTGTATCCCGGCGCGAGCCCCGACGTCATGGCGTCGTCGATCACGGCGCCGCTCGAGCGCCAGTTCGGGCAGATGCCGGGCCTGAACCAGATGTCGTCGACGAGCTCGGGCGGCGCATCGGTCGTCACGCTGCAGTTCAGCCTCGACCTCTCGCTCGACGTCGCCGAGCAGGAGGTGCAGGCGGCGATCAACGCGTCGGGCACGTTCCTGCCGACCGACCTGCCGAGCCCGCCCGTCTACAACAAGGTCAATCCGGCCGACACCCCGATCCTGACCCTCGCGCTCACGTCGCCGACGCTGCCGCTGCCGAAGCTCGAGGACCTGGCCGACACGCGGATCGCGCAGAAGATTTCGCAGCTCCCCGGCGTCGGGCTCGTCTCGATCAGCGGCGGCCAGCGGCCCGCGGTGCGGATCCAGGTGAACCCGCGCGCGCTCGCCGCCTACGGGCTCTCGCTCGACGACGTGCGCACGGCAATCGCCAACGCCAACACCAACCAGGCGAAGGGCAGCTTCGACGGCCCGACGCGCGCGTCGACGATCGACGCGAACGACCAGCTCAAGTCGGCCGAAGAGTACCGGCACCTCATCCTCGCCTACCGCAACGGCGCGCCGATCCGCGTCGCCGACGTCGCGGACACCGTCGACGCCGCGGAGAACTCGCGCCTCGCGGCGTGGGCCGGCACGACGCCCGCGATCATCCTCAACGTGCAGCGCCAACCCGGCACCAACGTGATCGAGGTCGTCGACCGCGTGAAGCACCTCCTGCCGCAACTCTCGGCGTCGCTGCCGCCGAACGTCGACGTGACGCTGCTCACCGACCGCACCGTCACGATCCGCGGCTCGGTGCGCGACGTCCAGTTCGAGCTCCTGCTCGCCGTCGCGCTGGTCGTGATGGTGATCTTCCTGTTCCTGCGCAACCTCCCGGCGACCGTCATCCCGAGCGTCGCCGTCCCGCTGTCGCTCGTCGGCACGTTCGGCGTCATGTACCTGGCCGGCTTCTCGATCAACAACCTCACGCTGATGGCGCTGACGATCGCCACCGGCTTCGTCGTCGACGACGCGATCGTCGTGATCGAGAACATCGCCCGCTACATCGAGAAGGGGGACTCGCCGCTGGAGGCGGCGCTGAAAGGCACCCAGCAGATCGCGTTCACGATCATCTCGCTCACCTTCTCGCTGATCGCCGTGCTGATCCCGCTGCTCTTCATGGGCGACGTCGTGGGGCGGCTCTTCCGCGAGTTCGCGATCACGCTCGCGGTGTCGATCCTGATCTCCGCCGTGGTCTCGCTCACGCTGACCCCGATGATGTGCGCGAAGCTGCTGCGCCACACGCCGCCCGAGAAGCAGGGCCGCTTCTACCGCTGGAGCGGCGAGCTCTTCGACCGCGTGATCGCCCGCTACGGGGCCATGCTCGACTGGGTGCTCGACCGGCAGGGGGCGACGCTGCTCGTCGCGATCGGGACGCTGCTCCTGACGGTGCTCCTCTACGTCGTCATTCCGAAGGGCTTCTTCCCGGTGCAGGACACGGGCGCGATCCAGGGGATCTCGGAAGCCTCGCCGACGATCTCGTTCGAGGCCATGTCCGCGCGGCAGCAGGCGCTCGCCCGGGTCGTGCTGGACGACCCCGCCGTCGCGAGCCTCACGTCGTTCATCGGCGTCGACGGCACCAACGCGACCTTGAACAGCGGGCGGATGCTGATCAACCTCAAGCCGCGGAGCGAGCGCAGCGCGTCGGCGGCCGACGTGATCCGGCGGCTGCAGCCGAAGCTCGCGGAGGTGCCGGGCATCGCGCTCTACATGCAGCCGGTGCAGGACCTGACGATCGAGGACCGCGTCGCGCGCACGCAGTACCAGTTCACCGTCGAGTCGACCGACACCGAGGCTCTGGGCGCCGCGGTGCACAAGCTCGTCGACCGGCTGCGCGCCGCGCCCGAGCTCGCCGACGTCGCGAGCGACTGGCAGGACGGCGGCCTCGCCGCCTACGTCGAGATCGACCGCGCCACCGCGAGCCGGCTCGGCATCACGCCCGCGGCGATCGACAACGCGCTCTACAACGCGTTCGGCCAGCGCCTCGTCTCGACGATCTTCACGCAGACCAACCAGTACCGCGTCGTGCTCGAAGTCAAGCCCGAGTACCAGCGCGGGCCGGCCGCGCTCGGCGACCTGCACGTCACCTCGAACGTGCCGGGGCAGCCGCCGCAGCAGGTGCCGCTGTCGACGATCGCGCGCGTCATCGAGCGGCCGACGCCGCTCGCGATCAGCCACATCGGCCAGTTCCCGTCGGCGACGATCTCGTTCAATCTCGGCCGCGGCGCGTCGCTCGGCAGCGCCGTGCAGGCGATCGAGGCCGCGCGGACGGAGCTCGCGCTGCCCGCCAGCGTGGAGCTCAACTTCCAGGGCGCGGCGCTCGCCTTCCGCGCGTCGCTCGCGAACGAGCTGTGGCTCATTCTCGCCGCGATCGTGACGATGTACATCGTGCTGGGCGTGCTCTACGAGAGCTTCGTTCACCCGGTCACGATCCTGTCGACGCTGCCCTCCGCCGGCGTCGGCGCGCTGCTCGCGCTCATCGCGACCGGCCACGACCTCAGCGTCATCGCGATCATCGGGATCATCCTGCTGATCGGCATCGTCAAGAAGAACGCGATCATGATGATCGACTTCGCGCTCGACGCCGAGCGCGGCGAGGGCCTGGCGCCGCGCGACGCCATCTATCAGGCGAGCCTCCTGCGCTTCCGCCCGATCATGATGACGACGATGTCGGCGATCCTGGGGGCGCTGCCGCTGATGATCGGCTGGGGCGAGGGCTCCGAGCTCCGCCATCCGCTCGGGATCACGATGGTCGGCGGCCTCGTCGTCTCGCAAGCCCTGACGCTGTTCACGACGCCGGTGATCTACCTCTACTTCGACCGGCTCGCGCGGCGAACGCGCGCCGCCCGCGCGAGCGGGTCGCCGGCCGCCGCACGATGAACCTCTCGCAGCCTTTCATCGACCGCCCGGTCGCGACGACGCTGCTCACGGCCGGCATCGCGCTCGCCGGCGCGATCGCGTTCCGGCTCCTGCCGGTGTCGCCGCTGCCGCAGGTCGACTACCCGACGATCGTGGTGCAGGCGTCGCTGCCGGGCGCGAGCCCGGAGACGATGGCGGCGACGGTCGCGACGCCGCTCGAGCGCTCGCTCGGCAGGATCGCCGGCGTCACCGAGATGACGTCGTCGTCCTCGCTCGGGTCGACGCGCGTCGTGCTCCAGTTCGACCTCTCGCGCTCGATCGACGGCGCCGCGCGCGACGTGCAGGCCGCGATCAACGCGTCGCGCGCGCTGCTCCCGACGGGGCTCCCCAGCAATCCGACGTACCGGAAGGTGAACCCGGCCGATGCGCCGATCATGATCCTGACGCTCACTTCCGACACGCTGACGCAGGGGCAGATGTACGACGCCGCGTCGACGATCCTCGCGCAGAAGCTCTCGCAGATCGACGGCGTGGGCCAGGTCAGCGTCGGCGGCAGCTCCCTTCCCGCGGTCCGGGTCGAGCTCAACCCCGACGCGCTCTTCAAGTACGGCGTCGGCCTCGAGGACGTGCGCGCCGCGCTCGCGGCCGCCAATGCGAACAAGCCCAAGGGCGCGGTCGAGGACGGGGACCGGCACTGGCAGATCCTCGCGAGCGACCAGGCGAAGACGGCCCGCGAGTACCTGCCGCTGATCGTCGCCTGGCGGAACGGCGCGCCGATCGCGCTGTCGGCCCTCGCCGACGTCGTCGACTCGGTGCAGGACGTGCGCAACGCCGGGATGGCCAACGGCCGGCCTTCGGTCGCGGTGATCATCTACCGGCAGCCGAACGCGAACATCATCGACACGGTCGACCGCGTGCAGGCGCTGCTGCCGCTCCTCCGCGCATCGATCCCGAGCGCGATCGACCTCGAGGTCGCGATGGAGCGCACCGTCACCATCCGCGCGTCGCTGCACGACACCGGACGCGCCCTCGGGATCGCCGTCGTGCTCGTGATCCTCGTCGTGTTCGTCTTCCTGCGCAGCGGCCGCGCGACGCTGATCCCGATGGTCGCCGTGCCGGTGTCGCTCGTCGGCACCTTCGGCGTCATGTACCTGGCCGGCTTCTCGATCAACAACTTCACCCTGATGGCGCTGACCATCGCGACCGGCTTCGTCGTCGACGACGCGGTGGTCGTGCTCGAGAACACGACCCGCCACATCGAGAAGGGCTCGGCGCCGCTCGCCGCGGCGGTGCGCGGCGCGCGCGAGGTCGGCTTCACGGTGCTGTCGATGAGCGCGTCGCTGATCGCGGTCTTCATCCCGATCCTGCTCATGGGCGGCATCATCGGCCGGCTGTTCCGCGAGTTCGCGGTGACTCTCTCGGTCGCGATCGCGATCTCGCTCGTGATCTCGCTCACGACGACGCCGATGATGTGCGCGTACCTGCTCCGCGCCAAAGTCGAATGCGCGCCGGGGCGCGTCTCCGCGTGGAGCGCGCAGGCGTGGGCGGCGCTCGCCGGCGGCTACCGCAGGAGCCTCGCGTTCGCGCTCGCCCACGGCGTCGCGGTCATGGTCGTCCTCGCGGCGACCGTGGCCCTCAACGTCTACCTGTACGTCACGATCCCGAAGGGCTTCTTCCCGCAGCAGGACACCGGCCGCCTCGTCGGCGGCATCCAGGGCGACCAGAGCATCTCGTTCCAGGCGATGCGCGACAAGCTGACCACCTTCATGACGATCGTCCGCGACGACCCCGCCGTCGCGAACGTCGTCGGCTTCACGGGCGGCGGCCAGCGCAATTCGGGCAACATGTTCGTCGCGCTGAAGCCGCTGTCCCAACGCACCGAGACCGCCGACCAGGTGATTGCGCGGCTCCGCGCGAAGCTGTCGAAGGTGCCGGGCGCGAGCCTGTTCCTGCAGGCCGTGCAGGACATCCGGATCGGCGGCCGGCAGGCGAACGCGCAGTACCAGTTCACGCTCTCGGCCGACGACCTCTCGGAGCTTCGCGCGTGGGAGCCGCGCATCCGGCTCGCGCTGTCGCAACTTCCCGAGCTCGCCGACGTCAACACCGACACGCAGGACAAGGGCCTGCAGACCTCGCTCGTCATCGACCGCGACGCGGCGGCGCGCCTCGGCGTCACGCCGCGCCTCATCGACGCGACGCTCTACGACGCGTTCGGGCAGCGGCAGGTGTCGACGATCTACGCCCAGCTCAACCAGTACCACGTCGTGATGGAAGCCGCGCCGAAATACTGGCAGTCACCCGATGCGCTGAAGACGATCTACGTGAGCGCGCCCGGCGGCGCGCAGGTGCCGCTCGCCGCGTTCGCGTCCTACGGCCCGACCAACACGCCGCTCGGCGTCCAGCACCAGGGTCAGTTCGTCGCGTCGACGACGTCGTTCAACCTCGCGCCGGGCGTGTCGCTGTCGCAGGCGACGCGCGCGGTCGAGAATGCGATGCTGCGGCTCGGCGTGCCGGACAGCGTCCGCGGCACGTTCCAGGGCAGCGCCCGCGCGTTCCAGGCGTCGCTCGCGAGCCAGCCGTGGCTGATCCTCGCCGCGCTCGTCGCCGTCTACATCGTGCTCGGCGTGCTCTACGAGAGCTACGTGCATCCGATCACGATCCTGTCGACGCTGCCCTCGGCCGGTGTCGGCGCGCTCCTCGCGCTCAGCCTCTTCCGGACCGACTTCACGATCATCGCGTTCATCGCGGTGATCCTGCTGATCGGCATCGTCAAGAAGAACGCGATCATGATGATCGACGTCGCGCTCGACCTCGAGCGCACGCGCGGGCTCGCGACGCGCGACGCGATCTTCGAGGCGTGCCTCCTGCGCTTCCGGCCGATCATGATGACGACGATGGCGGCGCTCCTGGGCGCGGTCCCGCTCGCGCTCGGCGCGGGCGACGGCGCCGAGATGCGGCGGCCGCTCGGGATCGCGATCGTCGGCGGCCTGATCGTGAGCCAGGCGCTGACGCTCTACACGACGCCCGTCGTCTACCTCTACCTCGACCGCTTCCGCCTGTGGGCGTCGCGCGCGCGGCGGGAGCGCGCCGCGCACGGCGCGCCTGCAGGCGCCGGGTGAACGATCATGATCCGACACTTCCGCTTCCTCCTCGTGGTTGCCGTGCCCGCGCTGCTCGCCGGCTGCATGGTCGGACCCGATTACGTGCGGCCGACGGCGCCGGAAGCGCCGGCGTTCAAGGAGGCCGCGGGGTGGAAGGTCGGCGAGCCGCGCGACCTCGCGCCGAAGGGCCCGTGGTGGGAAGCGTTCGCCGACCCGGAGCTCGACGCGCTGATCCGCCAGGTGGAGGTAAGCAACCAGACCGTGGCGGTGGCCGCTGCCCGCGTGCGCGAGGCCGAGGCCGCGACGCGCGCGGCGCGCGCGCCGCTGTTCCCGACGCTCGGCGCAAACGCTTCCGCGGTGCGCCGCTCGCAGGCGGCGCAGGGCGGCGGCACGAGCGTGTCGAACAACTACAACGCGGCGCTCGAGCTCGGCTGGGAGCTCGATCTGTGGGGCCGGATTCGGCGTGGCGTCGAGGCGAGCGCCGCGACCGCGCAGGCGAGCGCTGCCGACCTCGCTGCCGCGACGCTGTCGGCGCAGGCGCTGCTCGCGCAGGACTACCTGCTCCTCCGCGTGCAGGACGCCGAGATCGCGCTGCTGCGAAGCACGGCCGTCGCCTACGAGACGTCGCTCACGCTCACGCGCAACCAGTACGCCGCCGGCGTCGTCGCGCGCGGCGACGTCGCGCAG
This sequence comes from Casimicrobiaceae bacterium, assembly GCA_035635175.1. Lineage (GTDB taxonomy): Bacteria > Pseudomonadota > Gammaproteobacteria > Burkholderiales > Casimicrobiaceae > CAIWHR01. Next base: position 9,999 of record DASQBO010000162.1, read on the forward strand.
GCCGAGGCGCAGCTCGCGGCGACGAAGGCGCAGCTCCTCGACGCCGGCGTCCAGCGCGCGCAGCTCGAGCACGCGATCGCGGTGCTCGTCGGCAAGCCGCCCGCGCAGCTCTCGATCGCGCCGCGCCCCCTCGCGCCCGTGTTCCCCGAGATCCCGCTGGCGCTCCCGTCCGAGCTCCTCGAGCGGCGTCCCGACATCGCCGCCGCCGAGCGGCGCACGGCCGCCGCCAACGCGCAGATCGGCGTCGCGCAGGCGGCGTTCTTCCCGTCGCTGTCGCTGTCCGCGGTCGGCGGCGTGCAGACCTCCGTGCTGGGCGATCTCCTCACGCTGCCCGCGCGCTACTGGGCGCTCGGGCCCGCGCTGGTATCGCAGGCGATCTTCGACGCGGGACTCCGCCAGGCGCAGAAGGAGCAGGCGATCGCCGTGTGGGACGAGACCGTCGCGACCTACCGCGGGACGGTGCTCGCGGGCTTCCAGGAAGTCGAGGACAACCTCGCCGCGCTCTCGATTCTCGAGCGCGAGGCCGCGGTGCAGGACGAGGCCGTCAAGGCTGCGCGCGAGTCGGTGACGATCGCCACCAACCAGTACAAGGCGGGCACTGCGAACTATCTCGCGGTGGTCGTTCTGCAGACGGCCGCGCTCAACAGCGAGCGCACCGCGCTCTCGATCCTCGGCCGCCGGCTCACGTCGAGCGTTGGCCTGATCAAGGCGCTGGGCGGCGGCTGGGACGCGACCGCGCTCGCGTCCGCAGCGCCCTGACGATCCGCGGGCACCTCGCCGCGACGAGCGGCGATCTCGTCGCACGATTATGCGAATGGCATGAACGCGCCGTCGCGGCGTGCAATGCATCGCGTTTGCGGCCGCGCCGCTCCTTGCAGGGGTATAGCGAGAGGTTTATAGTCCCTCTGACGTTCGTGGTCTCTGGGGAACGGGCTCTGCGAGGGGGGTATGCAAATCTTCAAGACGTTGTTGCTGGCGGGTCTC
>DASQBO010000163.1:0-4727 GCA_035635175.1 Casimicrobiaceae bacterium
GCCGCTCTGCGAGGCGCTGCTCGCGTTCGCGCGCAGGGACTATCCGGCGTGCATCGAGGGCATCGCCCGGGTGCGGCACCTCGCGCACCAGTGCGGAGGCAGCATCGCCCAGTGCGACCTGATCCACCTCACGCTGACCGAGGCGGCGTTCCGCGCGCGGAAGGCGCCGCTCGCCCGCGCGCTCGCAGCGGAGCGCGCGGCGCAGAAGCCGGGCAGCCTGCTCAACCGCCTCCTGCTGCGGCGGGCGGGCGTCATGATGCCGGCTCTCGCGTAGCGAATTCTCGTCGCGGCCGCGAAACGACGGGTATGATCCGAACCCCGCCTTCGTTCGGGGTCGCCCCGTGACTTCCGCCGTCCTCGCCGATCTGGCGCCGTCCGGCACCCTGCGCGCCGCGATCAACTTCGACAACAGGATCCTCGCGACGAAGAGCGCTGCCGGCGAGCCCGGCGGCATCTCGGTCGAACTGGCGCGCGAGGTGGCGCGCCGGCTCGCGGTGCCGGTCGCATTCGTGCCCTATGACGGGGCGGCGAGGGTCGTCGAGGGGCTCGACGCCGCCGCCTGGGACATCTGCTTCCTCGCGATCGACCCCAGGCGCGCGGAGAAGATCGCGTTCACGCCGCCGTACGTCGTGATCGAGGGCGCCTACCTCGTCCCCGAAGCCTCGCCGATCCGCGACAACGCGGACGTCGACCGCGGCGGCGTCCGCGTCGCCGTGAGTGCCGGGAGCGCATACGACCTCCACCTGTCGCGTAGCCTGAAGCACGCGACGATCGTGCGCGCGACGACCGCGAAGGAGGTGCTCCCGATGTTCCTCGCGCAGAAGCTCGAGGTCGCCGCCGGCGTGCGGCCGATGCTCGAGGCCGACGCGCGCGCGATTCCGGGACTGCGCATGCTTCCCGGCCGCTTCATGGCGATCGAGCAGGCGCTGGGCACGCCGCGCGGCCGCGACGCCGGAGCGCGCTGGCTCGCGGAATTCGTCGAGGAGACGAAGGCGTCGGGATTCGTCGCGGAGTCGCTCGCTCGAAACCGCGCGGCCGGGGCGGCCGTCGCGCCGGCGGGTCGAGGACGTTGACGGGTTGCCGCGCCGTCAGCGCGGCGAGGCTTCGACGCCGATGTCGAGCCGGACCTCGTCGCCGACGTCGGGCAGGAAGCGCGTCATCCCGAAGTCCGAGCGCTTGAGCGACGCGTGGAACGCGCCGCCGCACACGTGCTGGCGAATGAGGCCCGCGGCGACGTCCTTGCAGACGAAGCGGTCGGCGATGAGCCGCAGCGGACGCTCGACGCCGTGGAGCCAGAGGCGGCCGTCGACCGCCACGAGCCGGTCGCCTTCCACCACGAAGCGCTCGCTGGCGAAGCGGATCTCGGTGAACGCCGCGGTGTCGAGGAACTGGTCGGAGCGCAGGACGGTGTCGATCACGCGGTTGCCCGTGTCGATTGAATCCGGGTCGACCACGACGACCGTCGTGCCCGTCTTCGCCGCTTCGTCGAACTGCACGGTGACGGTGATCTTGCCGAAGCGCCCGCGCACGTACGTGATGTCCCGGTGGCTCACCGCGAATTGGATCGACGTGTGGCTCGCATCGGGCGTGAAGTCCGCCGCCGCGCAGGGCAGTGCCGCGGCGAGGAACACGAGGGCCAGGGAACGGAACGGCATCGGGCGAGCGGATGGCAGGCGATGAATCGGTGAACAGCGCGTGCGCGGCGCCCATTCCGCCGCGCGCGCCCGCCCCGGGTGCTCGCCGCCGGCGGCTCCCGCAGGAGCGCATTCGAAGCACGTCGGCGCGGAGGCGATCGCGCCGGCGCGCGGCACGCGCCTCAGCTCGCGCCGAGCCAGCCCGCGAGGTCGCGCTTCAGCTTCATCATGTCGGCCTCGCGCGTGTACATCATGTGACCCGCGTCGAAATAGTGGTGGGTGACCCGGGCGAGGACCTCCGGCGGCGCGTCGAGCTGCGCGAGCGACCAGTCGGTCGCGCTGTAGGGCGTTCCGAGGTCGTAGCGGCCGCTCGCGACAAGCACGCGCAGGTGCGGATTGCGCCGGAGGGCGCGCGCGAGGTCGGGGCTCGTGCAGGCGAAGCCGTTGCCCTTGTTCTCGCCGCGGTTCCAGTTCCACGCCTTGTGCGCGTCGATCGACAGCACCTCGTAGCGCGCGGGCAGGTCGACGCCGAGCGCCTCGATCATGTACGCGTGCGCGGCCATCGTGTACGGCGCCGCGATCGCCTCGATGCCGGGGTCGAACTCCCACTCGCGCGTGCGCGACGCGGCCATCGGGCCCGTCACGCGCGCCTCGAGCCGCCCGACGATCTGACCCCGGTCGCGCAGGAGTTCGAAGAAGAACGTGTGGTCGCTGATCCGGAGGTTCTTCTCGTCGACGAGCGCCGGCGAGAGACCGGTCAGCTGCGCGATGCGGCCCCCGATCCGCCGGCGCGCGTCCCGCGACAGGCGCGACCCGGCGTGCAGCGCGCCCAGGTAGTCCTCGGCGACGAACGCCTCGGCCGCCGCGCGCGCCGCGGCCGGCGACTCGCCGATCGAGCCCTTGAGCTTCCCGTGGTATTGCGCGACGTTCGCGAAGCCGGGGAGGAAGAGCGCGTACGGCAGGTCGTTGCCGGGCGCGAAGACGATGCTCTGCAGGTCCATCGCGCACGACACGAGGACCAGCCCCGACAGCGCGACGCCCGCCTGCGCGAGCTTGTCGGCCAGCGCGGCACCACGCGTCGTGCCGTAGCTCTCGCCGGCGAGGTAGAGCGGCGAGCCCCAGCGCCGGTGCCGGCCGAGCCACACCCGTATCACCTCGACCAGCGCGTCGACGTCGCCGTCGACCGACAGCATCTTTTTCCGCGCGTCCTCGCTGGCGGTCAGCGAGTATCCCGTGTGCGGCGGGTCGATGAAGACGAGGTCGAAGTGCTCGAACCACGACTCGGGATTGTCGGTCACCGTGTACGGCGGCGGCGGCATCGTCCCGTCCTCGCGGATCGCGACGCGCTTGGGGCCGATCGCGCCGAGGTGCAGCCAGATCGACGCGGATCCGGGTCCGCCGTTGAACGCGAAGCACACGGGTCTCGCCTTCGCGTCCGCGTCGTCGAGGAAGTACGACGTCGTGAACACCGCCGCCTCGGGCTCGCCGCGCTTTTCGTCCATGCCCGTCGCCGTGACGGGCACGAATGCGGCAATGGCCGTGTACTTGAGCGTGCGGCCGCCTATCGCAAGCGAGCCCGTGCTCTTGCGCGGCTCGAGGGTGAGCAGCGCGTCGACCTTCTCGCGCAGCTTCTTCTTCGGATCGTCGGTCGGCGAAGTCGGCGTCGGGGCAGGCGTCGGGGCAGGCGTGGTATCGCTCATCGGTGCTCGGAGCAAGAGTGAAAGAGGCGCGCGGCTCGAGGCCGGCGTGGGCCGTCCGGCGCCGCGGGAGGGGCGGAGTATTGCGGGATTGGCAGGCCGGGTCAACCCGACGCGTGGGCGGCCCGCAGCCAGCCGGACCTGCACTTGCGGCCCAGCAAAGAAGAAATCGATTGCCAATCCCGCCGCGAGGCGCCGAGAATCGCGTTCGAGACTGCACCGATCGCCGCGGGGGCTCCATGGACGCACGCGCGCTGCCGGCCGCAAAGGCCCGTCGAGCCCTGCGATCGCTCGCGGCGGCCACGCTCGGAATCGCCCTCGTGTCCGTCGCGACGGCGCAGGGCCGCGCGACGTTCAGCGAAGGGCACCTCTGGCGGGTCTCGAAGGCCGGGATCGCCGACAGCTACGTGTTCGGCACGATCCACGTCGCCGACCCGCGCATCGCGTCGATCCCCGCGCCCGCACGGGATGCGCTCGCGCGGACGCGGCTGCTCGCGATGGAGTTGATCCCGGAGGCCGCGGCCGACGCGGCGCTGCTCGATCAGGAAAGCTTCGACGACGGCCGGCGCCTTGCAGCGCTGCTCGGCGCCGACGATTACGCGAAGCTCAGGGCGGAGCTCGCCGCCGCGGGGGTCCCCGAGCCGACGATCGAGCGGATGAAGCCGTGGGCTGCGCTGCTCAGGATCTCGCAGGCGCCGCCGAGCGGCGAGACGCGCAGCCTCGACGAGCAGCTCTTCGTCGCGGCGCGCGCACGGCGGATGCGGATCACTTCGCTCGAATGGGTCGACGAGCAGATCGCCGCCTTCGACACGATCCCGCTCGACTCGCAGGTGGCGCTGCTCAAGCACGTGCTCGCGCACCGCGAAGCGGTCGCCGGCGAGGCGCGGACGGCCGTGGACGCCTGGCTTCGCGGCGATCTCGCGGCGCTGGCGCGCGTCGACGAGCACGTCGACGCGCTGTATCCCGGCATGGGCGTCCACTACCGGCAGCTCCGCGAGCACATCATCGAGGGCCGCACGGCGCTCATGCACCATAGGCTCTTCCTGCCGCTGCGCGCCGGCGGCGTCTTCGTCGCGGTCGGCGCGTCGCACCTCGACGGCGAGCGGGGCCTGCTCGCGATGCTCCAGGAGGATGGCTTCCGGGTCCGCCGAATCTGGTGAGAGTGGCGGCAGCGGCCGACGGGGCCACCTGCCCGTGCGACGCAGCGTGTCCCTCGCGTCCGCCCCCGCCCTTTGCGCCGCGCGCCCCCGGCGCGATGCGAATGCGCTAGATTGGGATCTTCGCCCTGCGAGCCATCCCATGCGCTATCTGACCGACCACCCCATCGTCTTCGGCATCGTCGCGTTCGCCGCGCTGTGGATCGCGACGTGGCTCGGTGCCGCCGTCCTCCGTCCCC
>DASQBO010000164.1:0-2759 GCA_035635175.1 Casimicrobiaceae bacterium
GAGACGAGGCGCATGTATTTCGCCATCACGCCGCGGGTGTAGCGCGGCGGCGGGGGCCGCCACCTCGCGCGGCGTGCCGCGAGCGCGTCGTCGCCGACGTTCAACTGGATCAGCAGCCGGTGCGCGTCGATCGTGATCGAGTCGCCGTCCTCGACGAGCGCGATCGTGCCGCCGGCGTAGGCCTCCGGCGCGACGTGCCCGACGACCATTCCCCACGTGCCGCCCGAGAAGCGGCCGTCGGTGATGAGCCCGACCGACTCGCCGAGGCCCTGGCCGATGAGGGCGGACGTCGGCGCGAGCATCTCCTGCATTCCCGGACCGCCTTTCGGTCCTTCGTAGCGGATCACGATCACGTCGCCCGGCTTGATCTTCTTCGCGAGGATCGCGTCCATCACGGCGGGCTCGGAATCGAACACGCGCGCGGGGCCCGTGATCGACGGATTCTTGAGCCCCGTGATCTTCGCGACGCAGCCCTCCGGCGCGAGATTGCCCTTGAGGATCGCGAGGTGGCCCTGCGCGTAGACCGGATTCGACCATGGCCGGATCACTTCCTGGTCCTTGCGCGGCTCGGGCGGCACCGGTGCGAGCTCTTCGCCGAGCTTGCGCCCGGTGATCGTCATGCATTCGCCGTCGACGAGGCCGCGGTCGAGCAGCATTCGCAGCACCTGCGGCACGCCGCCCGCCGCGTGGAAATCGGTGGCGACGAACCGGCCGGAGGGCTTGAGCTCGCAGAGCACCGGCACGCGCTTGCGCACGCGCTCGAAATCGTCGATCGACCATTCGACTTCCGCCGCCGCGGCGATCGCGAGGTAGTGCAGCACCGCGTTGGTCGAGCCGCCGGTCGCCATCACCAGCGCGATCGCGTTCTCGATCGACTTGCGCGTGATGACGGCGCGCGGCCTGAGGTCGCGCTTGACCGCCTCGATCAGCACGCGCGCCGACGCCGCCGCCGAATCGGCCTTTTCGGGATCGGGCGACGCCATCTGCGAGCTGCCGAGTAGACTCATGCCGAGCGCCTCGAACGACGAGCTCATCGTGTTCGCCGTGTACTGGCCGCCGCAGGCGCCGACGGTCGGGCAGGCGTTGCGCTCGATGCCGTCGTAGTCCTCCTTCGTCATCTTGCCGGCGGTGTAGGCGCCGACCGCCTCGAACGGCGAGACGATCGTGAGCTTCTCGCCCTTCCAGTGGCCGGGCTTGATCGTGCCGGCGTAGACGAAGATGCCGGGAACGTCGATCCGCGCCATCGCCATCATGCTGCCGGGCATGTTCTTGTCGCAGCCGCCGACGCAGAGCACGCCGTCCATCAGCTGGCCCTGCACGGCGACCTCGATCGAGTCGGCGATCACCTCGCGCGAGACGAGCGAGTACTTCATCCCTTCCGTGCCCATGCCGATGCCGTCGGTCACCGTCGGGAAGCCGAACACCTGCGGCATCGCGCCTGCGTCCCGGAGCGCCGAAACCGCCCGGTCGACCAGCGGCTGGATGCCCGCGTTGCACGGGTTCATCGTGCTGTGTCCGTTCGCGACGCCGACGATCGGTTTCTCGAAGTCAGCGTCGCCGAAGCCCACCGCGCGCAGCATCGCGCGGTTGGGCGAGCGGGCGACGCCCTGCGTGATCAGTCTCGAGCGGCGGTTCGATGGCATCGGAGGACCTCGGGCAGCGTGAGGACGGGCGGTACGGCTGCGCGCAACCCGCTCTCGTATAATCGTTTCATTCTACCGCAGCGCGCGCGCATGCTCGTCCACCCGCAGTTCGATCCCGTCGCGTTTCAGATCGGCCCCGTCGCGGTGCGGTGGTACGGGCTCATGTACCTCGTCGGCTTCGTGCTGTTCGTAGTGCTGGGCAAGGTCCGCGCGCGGCAGAATCTGCTGACCGGCTGGCATCCCCGCGACGTCGACGACATGCTGTTCTACGGCGTGCTCGGCGTGATCCTCGGCGGGCGCCTCGGCTACGTGCTCTTCTACAAGCCGCTCTACTACTTCGGGCACCCGCTCGAGATCCTGTCGATCTGGCAGGGCGGCATGAGCTTCCACGGCGGCTTCCTCGGCGTGCTGATCGCGCTTTGGCTGTTCGCGCGCCGGCGGGGCAAGCGCTGGCTCGACGTCACCGATTTCGTCGCGCCGCTGATTCCGCTCGGGCTCGCGGCGGGCCGGCTCGGGAACTTCATCAACGGCGAACTCTGGGGTCGCGTGACGACCGTGCCCTGGGGCATGGTGTTTCCGCCGGCGGGACCCGAGCCGCGGCACCCGTCGCAGCTCTACGAGTTCGCGGGCGAAGGGCTTCTGCTGTTCGCCGTGCTGTGGCTCTTCACGCGCCGGCCGCGGCCGATGGGCGCCGCGTCGGGCGTCTTCCTCATGGGCTACGGCGTCTGCCGCTTCGCCGCCGAGTACGCGCGCGAGCCCGACAGCTTCCTCGGCTTCCTCGCCTTCGGGCTGACGATGGGGCAATGGCTGTCGCTGCCGATGATTCTCGCCGGCGCGGTGATGGCGATCTGGGCGTACCGGCGGGCCGACAAGGCGCAGCCGACGGTGCTCGACCGGATGAAGCGCGACTAGGACCGGGCCCTAGTCGAGCCTGCGGTAATCGCCCTTGAGCTCGGATCGCGGGGGCCGCCGCGACCGCGTGCCCTGCGTCTCGAGGCCGACGTTCAACGGCAGCGCGAGCAGCACGAGCGCCATCAGGTCGCTGATCACGCCCGGCAGCAGGAAGAGAACCCCCGCGAGCACCTTGCGCCCGCTGTCGAACAGTCCGCGCAGCGT
>DASQBO010000165.1:0-6705 GCA_035635175.1 Casimicrobiaceae bacterium
GCGAAACTCCATTCCCATGGGATTGAGCTTCTGGCGCACCGAGCGCGAGCGCACCTCCTGGCCCGGCATGATGAACGTGCGCCCGATATAGCGGTTCTTCACGAAGCCCTCGCGGTACGGCAGGCCGAGTCCGTGCGCGAGCTGCAGCGCCGAGGGCCGGCTCGAGTCGGGAATCGGGATGACGACGTCGATGTCGAGGTCGGCGTGCTCGCGCGCGATCTTGTCGGCGAGGCTCTTGCCCATGTTGCGCCGGCTCTCGTAGACCGAAATGCCGTCGATCACCGAATCGGGCCGCGCGAGGTAGACGAACTCGAAGATGCAGGGTGCGAGCACTGGCCGCTCGGCGCACTGCCGCGCCTGGAAGCGGCCGGTCTGATCGATGAAGATCGCTTCACCCGGCGCGACGTCGCGCAGCACCGAGAAGCCGAGCGCCTCGAGCGCCACCGATTCGCTCGCGACCAGGTATTCGGCGCCCCCCATCGACTCGTTGACGCCGACGATGAGCGGGCGGATGCCGAAAGGATCGCGGAACGCGAGCAGACCGTAGCCTGCGATCATCGCGACGATCGCGTACGCGCCGCGGCACCGCCGATGGACGCCGGCGACGGCGGCGAAGATCGCGTCGGCGTCGAGGCGCGCGTGGTGCGCCGCGCGCTCGAGCTCGAGCGCGAGCACGTTCAGGAGCACCTCGGAATCCGAGTTGGTGTTGACGTGGCGGAAGTCGAGCTGGAAGAGCTCCTGCTTCAGCGCCTCGCTGTTCGTCAGGTTGCCGTTGTGCGCGAGCGTGATCCCGAAGGGCGAGTTCACGTAGAACGGCTGCGACTCGAGCTCGGAGGCGGCCGAGCCCGCCGTCGGATAGCGGCAGTGGCCGATCCCGAGATTGCCGACGAGGTCGCGCATGTTGCGGGTGCGGAAGACGTCGCGGACGTAGCCGCTGCCCTTGTGCATGTGGAACATCGCGCCCTCGCCGGTCACGATCCCGGCCGCATCCTGTCCGCGGTGCTGCAGCAGGAGCAGCCCGTCGTAGAGGAGCTGGTTCACCGGCGTGTGCGCGACGACGCCTACGATTCCGCACATGGGTCCGCCTCTTCGCCGGGAGCCCGCGCCGACGCGCCGGTTCCCGGACTCCGCTTCCTTCCGGTCGCCGAGAAATCGAGCCTCGCCGCCCACTCGTCGGGGAGGTACGCCCGAAGGGAGAGCGCCGAGTCCGCGAGCGTCGGCCCCAGGAGCGAATTCTGCCACCAATCGTGCTGCGGCACCGTCGTGAGCCCGGCGACGAGGGCGAGCAGCACCGCGAGGAGCACGCCGCGCGCGAGGCCGAAGAGCGCCCCCAGGAAGCGGTCGACGAAGCCCAGTCCGATCGCGCGCACGACGCTTCGGAGCAGCCACGCGACGAGCGCGCCCGCGATCAGGAACAGCACGACGATCAGCGCGAACGCGAGCACGTGCCTGACCGCCGGCGCGAGCTCGAGGCCGGAGAAGATCGTCGCGACGGGCTCCATGTAGCGGAACGCCGCGACGAGGCCAGCGATCCAGGCCGCGAGCGCGACGACCTCGCGCACCATGCCGCGGAAATACGCGAACAAAACCGACAGCGCGACCATCGCGAGCACGAACAGGTCGAGGACGGTCATCGGCGTCGGAGCGGCTCGGGCGGACAGGCGCGGGCCGCGCGCGGCGGCGCCGCTACTTCGCGGAGACGACGATCCCATTCCACCCGTCGGACTTGAGCTTCGCGCGCGCGGCATCCGCGTCGGGACGCGTCGCGAAGCCGCCGACGCGCACTCGCCACAGCGTGCCGCGGCTCGTCTCGGCGGGCTCCGTGTAGGTGGAGGCGTAGCCTGCCTTCTTCAACTTCGCCGCGAGCGCGTTCGCCCCCTTGTCGTCGGTGAATGCCGCGATCTGCACGGCGAAGCTCTCGGCGCCCGCCGCGGCCGCCGGAGGCGTCGCGGCTGCGCGTGCAGGGGCCGGCGCGATGGCCGCGGGCGGCGGCGCGGCCGGCGGCGGCCCCGTGTCGGCCTTGGCGACGACGGGAGCCTTGCCGGCGCCCGCGAGCACTTTCTGCTCCGCTTCGGAGACGGATTTCCGCGGCGGGGAGAGGCTCGTCGGCGCGGGCGTTGCGGGCGCGGCGGCTGGCTCCGCCGGCGGCGCCGGCGCGGCCGCGGCAGGCTCCGGCGGCACGGCGGGCGCGACTTCGCTCTTCGGGGGTGCGGTCTTCGGCAGCGGTCGGGCGTCCGCCTTCGGCGCGCTCTTCGCATCGCTCGTGCGTCCCGTGAGCCGATTGACGAAGCGCCCTTCGTCGACCGGTGGAATCTGCACGGAGACGTCGTCGCCGAGCGGCTTCGGCTCCTTCTCGAGCAGGAGCGGCAGGATCACCGCCGCGGCGAGCGCGAGCACGATCGCCCCGATGAGCCTGCGGCGCGCCTTGCGTTTGAGCTCGTCGACCGCGAGGTCGGCGTCGTCGGCGATGCGCTCAGCCATGCCTGTCTGCGGCCCCGCGGTCGCGACCTTGCGCGGCAAGCACCGCGGCGACCGTCAGGAACGATCCGAAAACGATGATTCTATCAGCTTCGAGCGCCTCGCTTCGCGCGGCCGCGTACGCCGAGGCCACGTCGTCGAAGACGCGGATCGCGTCCGCGGCGACGCCGCTCCGCACGAGCGCGTCGCGCAGCACCGGAGCCGCGGCGCCGCGCGCGCCGGGAAGCGTCGCGACGTGCCACACGTCGACGCGAGCGCGCATCGCCGCCACGACGGCCGCGACGTCCTTGTCCGCGAGCATCCCGCAGACGGCGAAGGTGCGCGGGGCGAACCCCATCGTGCCGAGCGCGGCGGCGAGCACGCGCGCGGCCTGCGGGTTGTGCGCGACGTCGAGGACGACGGCCGGGCGTCCCGGCAGCACCTGCAGGCGCCCCGCGAGCTCGACCGAGACGAGGCCGGTGCGGAGCGCGCCCGCGCTCACCTGCAGGCGCTCGCGCACGCAGTCGAGCGCCGCAATGGCGGTCGCCGCGTTCGCGAGCTGGACCGCGCCCCGCAGCGCCGGAGGCGGAAGTCCGTGGCGCTCGCCGCCGGGGCCGCGGTAGTCCCACTGGCCGTCGCGGGCGACGTAGCCGTAGTCGCGGCCGATCAAGAGCAGCGGCGCGCCGAGCACGCGCGCGTGCGCGACGAGCGTCGCCGGCGGATTCGGCTCGCCGCAGACCGCGGGCCGTCCCGCGCGGAAGATGCCGGCTTTCTCGCGCGCGACGTCCTCGCGCGTCGGCCCGAGGTAGTCGAGATGGTCGAGGTCGACGCTCGTGACGACGGCGACGTCCGGATCGACGACGTTGACCGCATCGAGCCGTCCGCCCAAACCGACTTCGAGCACCGCCGCCGCGAGGTCCGCTCGCGCAAAGAGCCACAGCGCGGCCAGCGTTCCGTACTCGAAGTACGTGAGCGGTACGCCCGCGCGCGCGTCCTCGACCGCGTTGAAGCTCGCGACGAGCGCGTCGTCGCTCGCCGCGACGCCGTCGATCTTCACGCGCTCGTTGTAGGCGAGGAGATGCGGCGACGTGTAGAGGCCCGCACGGTGTCCCGCGGCGGCGAGGACCGAAGCGACGAGCGCGGAGGTCGAGCCCTTGCCGTTCGTGCCGGTGACCGTGACGACCGGGCACGCGAGCGCGGCCTTCATGCGAGACCGCACGTCGGCGACGCGGTCGAGTCCGAGCGCGATCGCTTTCGGATGCAGCGTTTCGAGGTGCGCGAGCCACGCAGCGAGCGTGGCCGGCCGGCCGGCGGCAGGGGTCAGGGGATCTGGGCCTGCGCTAGCCCGCGGGCGCGGGCTGCCGGCAGAGCATCGCAAGGAGCCGCGGCAGCTCGTCGCGCAGCTGGCGGCGGTCGACGATCATGTCGAGGGCGCCCTTCTCGACCAGGAACTCGGCACGCTGGAAGCCCTCCGGCAGCTTCTCGCGCACCGTCTGCTCGATCACGCGCGGGCCCGCGAAGCCGATGAGCGCGCCGGGCTCCGCGACGACGACGTCGGCGACGAACGCGAACGATGCGGACACGCCGCCCATCGTCGGGTCGGTCAGCACCGACACGAACGGCAGCCGCGCTTTCGAGAGCTCCTGGAGGACCGCGGTGGTCTTCGCCATCTGGAACAGCGAGTTCACGCCCTCCTGCATCCGCGCGCCGCCCGAGGACGAGATGCAGACGAACGGGATTCGAGCCTCGTAGGCGACGCGCACGCCGCGCACGAAGCGCTCGCCCACGACCGAGCCCATCGAGCCGCCCATGAAGTCGAACTCGAAGCACGCGAGCACGAGCGGGACGCCCTTGATGCTTCCCTGCATCACCACGAGCGCGTCGGTTTCGCCGGTCTCCTCGAGCGCCGCGGCGAGCCGCTCGGGGTACTTCTTCTGGTCCCTGAACTTGAGGCTGTCGACCGGCACGACCTCGGACCCGATCTCGAAGCGCCCTTCGGGATCCAGCAGCTGGTCGATGCGCTCGCGTGCCGGCACGCGCGAGTGGTGCGCGCATTTGGGGCAGACGAACAGGTTCTTCTCGAGATCGGTGCGGTAGAGCACCGCCTCGCACGCGGGGCACTTGACCCACAGCCCCTCCGGCACCGCCGTCTTCTTGGCGCCCGGCGTGCTCTTGATCCGCGGCGGCAGCAGCTTCTGGAGCCAGCTCATCGCGCGATCCGATGTCCTACGCCGCGCGCTTGTGCATCGAGTCGAGCGCGCTGCGAATGCCGGCAAGCCACGCGCCCGCGCGCTCCGCCGCGGTCGCCGCGGGGCCGGACTCGATCTCCTGGATGATCCGGCTGCCGATGACGACGGCGTCCGCCTCGGCGGCGATCGCCCGCGCGCTCGCCGCGTCGCGGATCCCGAACCCGACGCCGACCGGCAGCGTCACGTGGCGGCGGATCTCGGCCAGGCGGCGCGCGACTTCGGCGGTGTCGAGGTGGCCCGCGCCCGTCACGCCCTTGAGCGAGACGTAATAGACGTAGCCGCGCGCGATCCGCGCGACCGCAGCGATGCGCGCCTCGGGCGTGGTCGGCGCAACGAGGAAGATCGGGGCGATGTCGCGTGCGTCGAGCAGCGCTGCGAACTCGCCCGCCTCCTCCGGCGGATAGTCGACCACGAGCACGCCGTCGACGCCCGCTTCCCGCGCGCGATCGGCGAAGGCCGTCGCGCCCATTGCCTCGATCGGATTCGCGTAGCCCATGAGCACGACGGGCGTCACCGTGTCGGTGCGGCGAAACGCGGCGACGGTGGCGAGGACGTCCCGAAGGCTCACGTGCTGCGCGAGCGCGCGCTCGGAAGCGCCCTGGATCACGGGTCCGTCCGCCATCGGATCGGAGAACGGCACGCCGAGCTCGATCACGTCGGCGCCCCCCGCGACCAGCGCGTGCATGATCGGCAGCGCGAGGGCGAGCGTCGGATCGCCGACCGTCACGTACGGGATCAGCGCCGTGCGGCCGGATCCGCGAAGCTTCGCGAACGTGGCGTCGATGCGGTTCAGGATGTCGCGCCCCGATGCGCCGGATCGCATTCCGGCCGGCAGTAGAACTTGAGCCCCGAGCGCAGCGCGACGGTGTTCATGTCCTTGTCGCCGCGACCGGAGAGGTTGACGAGCACGATCCGGTCCTTCGCCATGGTCGCCGCGAGCTTCGTCGCGTAGGCGAGCGCGTGCGCCGATTCGAGCGCCGGGATGATGCCCTCGATGCGGCAGCATTCGTGGAACGCGGCGAGCGCTTCGTCGTCGGTGATCGAGACGTATTCGGCGCGCCCCGTGTCCTTGAGCCAGGCGTGCTCGGGGCCGACGCCCGGGTAGTCGAGGCCGGCCGACACCGAATGCGTCGCGACGATCTGGCCGTCGTCGTCCTGCAGCAGGTACGTCCGGTTGCCGTGCAGCACGCCCGGGCGGCCCGCGACGAGCGACGCCGCGTGGCGACCGGTCGCGATGCCCTCGCCCGCGGCCTCGACGCCGACGAGCTTCACGCCGGCGTGCGCGAGGTAGGGGTGGAAGATGCCCATCGCGTTCGAGCCGCCGCCGACGCACGCGACGATGGCGTCGGGCTGCCGCCCGGCCGCCTGCGGCATCTGCGCGAGGCATTCGCGCCCGATGACGCTCTGGAAGTCGCGGACCATCATCGGATACGGATGCGGCCCCGCGACGGTGCCGATGATGTAGAACGTCGTCTCGACGTTGGTCACCCAGTCGCGCATCGCCTCGTTCAAGGCGTCCTTCAACGTCCGCGACCCCGAGTCGACCGGCACGACGGACGCGCCCAGGAGCTTCATCCGGAAGACGTTCTGCGCCTGCCGCGCGACGTCCTCGGTGCCCATGTAGACGACGCATTCCATCCCGAAGCGCGCGGCCACGGTCGCCGTCGCCACGCCGTGCTGGCCGGCGCCGGTCTCCGCGATCACGCGCGGCTTGCCCATCCGCTTCGCGAGCAGCGCCTGGCCGATGCAGTTGTTGATCTTGTGCGCGCCCGTGTGGTTCAGGTCCTCGCGCTTGAGCCAGATCTGGGCGCCGCCGACCTTCGCCGACCAGCGCTTCGCGTGGTAGACGGGCGAGGGCCGCCCGACGTAGTGCGCGAGCTCGTCGTCGAGCTCCGCGCGGAAAGCGGGATCGCGCCGCGCCTGCGCGTAGCGCTCGCGCAATTCGTCGAGCGCGCTGATCAGCGTCTCCGCCACGAACACGCCGCCGTAGGGGCCGAAG
>DASQBO010000166.1:0-6503 GCA_035635175.1 Casimicrobiaceae bacterium
TTGCCGCCCCAGAACTGCGGGAACGCCTTGTAGCGGATGACGGCGTCCTTCTGGTACTGCACGAGGTAGAAGGGCCCGGTGCCGATCGGTTCCTGGTCGAGCTTCTCCGGCGTGCCCGCCTTCATCATCGCGTCGGCATATTCCTTGGACTGGACGCCCGCGTATTCCATCGCGAGATCCGACAGGAACGGCGCCTCGGGCCTCTCCAGCGTGATGCGCACCGTGTAGTCGTCGACCCTCTCCACCGACTTCAGCAGCTTGGGCATGCCCATGTCGTTGAAGTACGAGTGATTCGAGCTCGTGACCTTGAAGTACGGATTCGTCTCCTTCCACTGCCGCTCGATCGCGAAGATCATGTCGTCGGCGTTGAAGTCGCGCGTCGGCTTCCACGCCCGGTGGTTGTGCCACTTGACGCCCTTGCGCAGATGGAACGTGTACACCTTGCCGTCCGGCGAGATGTCCCAGCTCTCGGCCAGCCCCGGCACGACCTTCGTGCCGCCGCGCTCGAAGTCGACGATGCGGCTGTAGATCTGGCTGTTGGCGTCGAACGAGGTGCCGGTCGTGTTGACCGCCGGGTAGAAGTTCTCCGGGCTGCCTTCGGAGCAGAACACCAGCGTCTTTGCGCCGAGGGGCGCCGCGGCGACGAGTGCGGGGAAGGCGAGCGCGACGAAGAGCGCGCGCCGGACGCCGGGGCACCGGCGCGTGGCCGGATCGAGCTTGGTCATGGATGCGACTCCTCTCTAGGGGCTTTCGGGGGGTGCAGGTCCGGGGCGGGCGCAGCGGGACGCCCCGGGCCCAGGAACTGCTCCGCGAGGTGACATGATACCTGCCGGCCGTCGAGGGGGCGCAACGCCGGGCGCTCGGCGCGGCAGCGGTCGATCGCGTGCGGACAGCGCGTCGAGAACACGCACCCGGCGGGCGGCTCGAGCGGAGACGGCCGCTCGCCCTTGAGCGTCACGCGCTCGCGCCGATCGGCGGGCGAGATCCCCGGCGTCGACGCGAGCAGCGCCTGCGTGTACGGATGGAGCGGCCGCGCGAAGATCCGCTCCTTCGGGCCTTGCTCCATGGCGAGGCCGAGGTACATCACGAGCACGTCGTGCGTGATGTGGCGGACCACCGCGAGATCGTGCGAGATGAAGAGGTAGGCGAGGCCGAGCTCCGCCTGCAGGTCGGCGAGGAGGTTCAGCACCTGCGCCTGGACCGAGACGTCGAGCGCCGAGACCGGCTCGTCGGCGACCACGAGCGCGGGGTTCAGCATCAGCGCGCGCGCGATAGCGATCCGCTGCCGCTGCCCGCCCGAGAACATGTGCGGGTATCGGACGTAGTGCTCGGGCCGCAAACCCACCTTCGCGAGCATCGACCGCGCGCGCTCCGCTCGCTCGGCAGCGGAAAGGTCCGTGTTGATCGTGAGCGGCGCCTCGAGGATCGCGCCGATCTTCTTCCGTGGATTGAGCGACGCGTACGGATTCTGGAAGACCATCTGGACCGTCTTGCGCAGCTCGCGCCGCTCGCGCTCGGTCGCCGCGACCGCGTCGCGGCCGGCGAGGCGCAGCTCGCCGCTCGTCGGTGGCTCGATCAGCGCGACGACGCGCGCGAGCGTCGACTTGCCGCAACCCGACTCGCCGACGACCGCCAGCGTGCGGCCGGGGGCGAGCGCGAAGGAAAGGCCGCCCACGGCGTGCAGGTGCGCGGGATCGCGCAGCGGCCCGCGACGGATCTCGTAGACCCGCGTCACGTCGCGCGCTTCGACGACGGCGGCGTTCGCACGATCCTGCGCGGCGGCGCTCATCGCTTCGCGACTTCCACCGGCCCGTCGCGGGCGATCGCGGCGGCGCGCTGCGGATCCCCGAGCGGGTAGTGGCAGCGGACGCGGCCGCCGGCCCACGCGCGAAGCTCCGGCCGCGTCCGGCAGGAGTACGCCGTCGCGTACGCGCAGCGCGGCGCGAACAGGCATCCCGAGGGGCGGTCGTACAGGCCGGGCACGACGCCGGGGATCGTCGCGAGGCGGGCGTCGCCCGTGCTGCGCTCGGGCATCGCAGCCAGCAGCGCTGCCGTGTACGGATGCTCGGGCGCCGCGAACAGCGCGTCGGCGGGGCGCTCCTCGACGATCTGCCCCGCATACATCACGGCGACCCGCTTCGCCATTTCGGCGACGACGCCCATGTTGTGCGTGACGAGGATCAGCGCCATCCCGCGCTCGCGCTGCAGCGCGCGCAGCAAGTCCAGAATCTGCGCCTGGATCGTCACGTCGAGCGCGGTGGTCGGCTCGTCCGCGATCAGGAGCCGCGGATTGCAGGCGATCGCCATCGCGATCATCACGCGCTGATTCATCCCGCCGGAGAGCTGGTGCGGGAAATCGCCGAGCCTGCTCGCCGGCGCCGGAATCCCGACTTGCTCGAGGAGCTCGATCGCGCGCCGCCGCGCCGCGTCGCGATCGAGCCTCATGTGGAGGCGCAGCGTCTCCGCGAGCTGGAAGCCGATCGTGAAGCAAGGGTTCAGGCTCGTCGTCGGGTCCTGGAAGATCATCGCCACGTCCTTGCCGACCAGCGCGCGGCGCTCGCGGTCGGAGACGCGCTGCAGGTCGCGGCCCGCGAACATGAGCCGCCGGGCGCGGACCTGGCCCGGCCACGCGATCAGGCCCATCACCGCGAGCATCGAGACGCTCTTGCCGGACCCCGACTCGCCGACGATGCCGAGCACCTCGCCTTCCTCGAGCGAGAGACTCACGCCTTCGACGGCATGCATGGCCGCGCCCTGCGACGGGAAGTCGACGTGGAGATCGTCGATCTCGAGCAGGGGCATGGCGGCCGGCGCTCCGTTATCGCTTGAGCTTCGGATCGAGCGCGTCGCGCAACCCGTCGCCGAGCAGATTGAACGCGAGCACGGTCGCGAGGATCATGATGCCGGGGAAGGTCACCACCCACCACGCGCGCAGCACGAACTCGCGGGCGTCGGCGAGCATCGTCCCCCACTCGGAGGCCGGCGGCTGCGCGCCGAGCCCGAGGAACCCGAGCGCGGCGGCGTCGAGGATCGCGACCGAGACACCGAGGGAGGCCTGCACGATCAACGGCGCGGCGCAGTTCGGCAGCACCTCGACGAACATGAGGCGCAGCAGGCCCGCGCCATTCGCGCGCGCGGCGGTCACGTAGTCCTTGGCGGTCTCGGTGATGACGGCCGCGCGCGTGATCCGGACGTAATGCGGAAGGACGACGACCGCCACGGCGAGCATCGCATTCATGATGCCGGGGCCGAGGATCGCGACGATCACGATCGCGAGCAGCAGGCTCGGCAGCGTCAGGATGATGTCCATGAGCCGCATGATCGCGATCTCGGTGATGCCGCGCGCGAACCCGGCCACGAGGCCGAGCGCGATGCCCACGACGATGGAGAGCGCGACCACCGACATGCCGATCAGCAGGGAGAGCCGGGCGCCGTGGATCAGCCGGGACAGGATGTCGCGGCCGATCGCGTCGGTGCCGAGAAGGTACGCCGGCGAGCCTCCGGCCTGCCACACGGGAGGCTTGAGGAACGCGGCGTTGTTCGTGAGGTCGGGGGGATAGGGCGCGAGCACGTTGGCGAACGCCGCCATCAGCAGCACCGCGATCACGACGACTAGGCCGGCGACCGCGCCGCGGTTCGAGCTGAAATAGCCCCAGAATTCGCGCAGCGGTCCGGGTGGCGCCGGGGCGGCGCCTTCGGCGACGATCGTCTCGGCGGTCATGGGGCGCGCCTGATCCGCGGATTGATGACGCCGTAGGCGACGTCGACGAGCAGGTTCACCATCATCACCATGAACCCCAGCATCAGGAGTCCCCCCTGCAGCACGGGGTAGTCGCGCCGGTTGATCGCCTCGATCATCCACTTGCCGACGCCGGGCCACGAGAAGATCGTCTCAGTCAGGATCGCGCCCGTGAACAGCACGCCGACCTGCAGCCCGATGACGGTGATCACGGGAATGAGCGCGTTGCGGAACGCGTGGAGCGCGACGACCCGGAGCTGCGAGAGGCCCTTCGCGCGCGCGGTGCGGATGTAGTCCTCGCCCAGCACCTCGAGCATCGACGAGCGCGTCATGCGCGCGATGATCGCGAGGGGGTTCGTCCCGAGCACGATCATCGGCAGCACGAGGTGCGACAGCGCCGACTTGAACGCGCCCTTCTCGCCGGAGAGGAGGGCGTCGATGGTGAGAAACCCCGTCACCGGCTCGATGTAGTACTTGACGTCGATGCGACCGGACACCGGCGTCCAGCCGAGCTCGACCGAGAAGAGGAGGATGAGCAGGAGGCCCCACCAGAAGATCGGCATCGAATAGCCGGTGAGCGACACGCCCATGACCCCGTGGTCGAAGACCGAATTGCGGCGCACAGCGGCGATCATCCCCGCGGGAATGCCGACGACGAGCGCGAACACGATCGCGCAGAGGGCGAGTTCGATCGTCGCCGGGAAGAGAGCCGCGAACTCCCGCAGCACCGGCTCCTGCGTGATCATCGAGCGGCCGAGGTCGCCGCGCAGCACGCGTCCGATGTAGATCCCGTACTGGACGAGGACGGGTCGGTCGAGGCCATATTCCTTGAGGAGCGCCTCGTGCCGTGCCGCGTCGATGCCGCGCTCGCCCGCCATCGTCTCGATCGGATCGCCGGGCACGAGCCGGATCAGGAAGAAGGCGAGGAGCGTCATCCCGACGAAGGTCGGAATGACGAGCGTCAGGCGGGTGAGCAGGAAGCGGAGCATGAAGCGAAGCCTGCCCCGGGGCCGGTCCTACGCGATTTCCCCCGGCAACGCGGGCAGCCGCGTATTGAACCACAAATGCCTCGCGCGGCCCTCGTGCCGGGCGTCCGCCGTAGCGCCGGAGCACCGGAGCCGCGCCGCGGTCGGACGGATCCCGGGTCGCGCGCGAGGCCCGCTCGATTGACGGTGCACAGGGGTTTGTGCATCATCGGCGCGCCTTGGAGCAGCCCCGGCGCGAGCGCGGTGCCCGGCCGGCTCCGCTCCGTCGCGGCCCGCCGACTTGTCCGCCTTCATCCTTCGCCGCATCCTGCAGTCGATCGCCGTGATGGCGGTGGTCGGATTCATCGCCTTCGGGCTCTTCAACTTCACGGGCGACCCCGTGGTGTTCATGGTCGGGCAGGACGCGACCGCCGCGGAGAAGGCGAAGCTTCGCGCCGATCTCGGGCTGGACCGGCCTTTCCCGGTGCAGTTCGCGCGCTTCGTCGACAACGCCGTGCACGGCGACTTCGGGATCTCGCTGCGCCAGGGCCGGCCCGTGTCGGCGCTGCTCAAGGAGCGCCTCCCCGCGACGCTCGAGCTGTCGATCGCGGCGGCGCTCCTCGCGCTCGCCGTCGGCATCCCGCTCGGCGTCTACACGGCTTTGAAGCGCGACACGTGGCTCGCCCACCTCCTGCTCGCCGGGTCCCTGGTCGGCGTGAGCCTGCCGACGTTCCTGATCGGCATCCTGCTGATCCTCGTGTTCGCCGTGATCCTCGGCTGGCTGCCGTCGTTCGGGCGAGGCGAGACCGTCGCGCTCGGGTGGTGGACGACGGGACTCCTCACGGCGAGCGGGCTCAAGGCGCTGATCCTGCCCGCGATCACGCTGTCGCTGTTCCAGATGACGCTCATCATGCGGCTCGTGCGCTCGGAAATGCTCGAGGTGCTGCGCACCGACTACATCAAGTTCGCCCGCGCCCGCGGGCTCACCAGCCGCGCAATCCATTTCGGGCACGCGCTCAAGAACACGCTGGTCCCGGTCATCACGATCACGGGCCTCCAGCTCGGTGCGATCATCGCGTTCGCGATCATCACCGAGACGGTGTTCCAGTGGCCGGGGATGGGCCTGCTCTTCATCCAGGCCGTCAACTTCGCCGACATCCCCGTGATGGCGGCGTACCTGTGCTTCATCGCGCTCGTGTTCGTGCTCATCAATCTCGTCGTCGACCTCATGTACTATGCGGTCGATCCGCGCCTGCGCGTCGAGCGCGCGGTCGCGCACTGATCGCTCCGCCCACGTGAATCCCGTCGCTCACATCCGCGGCTGGCACGCCGAATTCGCGGCGCTGCGCCGCGATCTGCACATGCATCCGGAGCTCGGCTTCGAGGAGCACCGGACCGCGAAGGTCGTCGCCGAGCGGCTCGCGGCGCTCGGCATCGAGCACCACTCGGGCATCGGCCGCACGGGCATCGTCGCCGTCGTGCCCGGCCGGCGCACGGCCAGCGGTCGCGCGATCGGCCTCCGCGCCGACATGGACGCGCTGCCGATGCAGGAGGAGAACACCTTCGCGCACAAGTCGCGCTACGACGGCCGGATGCACGGCTGCGGCCACGACGGCCACACGACGATGCTGCTCGCGGCGGCGCGCTATCTCCATGAGACGCGCAATTTCGACGGTATCGCCTACCTGATCTTCCAGCCGGGGGAGGAGGGCTACGCGGGCGCGAAGGCGATGATCGAGGACGGGCTCTTCGAGCGGTTTCCCGCGGAGCAGGTGTTCGCTCTCCACAACTGGCCCGGG
>DASQBO010000167.1:0-9603 GCA_035635175.1 Casimicrobiaceae bacterium
CGGCCCTCCTTCTCGAGCCGCTCGATCAACGCGGCGGTGAGCACGATCGCGTCGCACGGCGCGCCCGCTTCGAGCTTCTCGACGAGCGCGCCGACCGCGCCGAAGGTCGCGTCGATCGCGACACCGCTCTCGGCCGTGAAAGCGGGACCGATCGCGGCGAGGAGCCCCCTCGCCGCGCCGGCGCAGAGAAGCACGACGGTCACGAGGCCCTATTCCGGCTTCGCGCCGGAGATCTTGACGATCCGCTCCCACTTGACGATGTCGTCGGCGATGAAGCGGGCGAACGCGTCCGGCGTCATGTTCATCGGCGTCGCGCCCTGCTTCTCCCACTCGGCGCGCACCTCGGGCCGGCTCTGGATCTTCGTGATCTCGGCGTTCAGCCGGTTCACGATCGCGGGCGGCGTGCCCTTCGGCGCGATGATCCCGATCCAGATCACCGCTTCGTAGCCGGGGACGCCGGCCTCGTTGATCGTCGGCACGTCGGGGAGCACCGTCGAACGCGTCCGGCCGGTCGTGCCGAGCGCGCGGACCTTCCCGGCTTTCGCCTGCTCGGCCATCGTCGTCACCGCGTCGAACATCATCTGCACCTGCCCGCCGATGACGTCGGTCCGCGCCCCCGAGCTGCCCTTGTACGGCACGTGGACGATGTCGACGCCGGCCATCGACTTGAAGAGCTCGCCGGCCATGTGGTAGGGCGTGCCCGTCCCCGACGACGCGTAGTTGAGCTTGCCCGGCTGCGCCTTCGCGAGCTTGATCAGCTCCGCGAGCGTCGCGGCGGGCACGGACGGGTGGACGACGAGCACGAGGTCCGAGTAGTTGATCGGCGCGACCGGCGTGAAGTCGCGCTGCAGCGCGTACGGCTTGTTCGGGACGAGCGACTCGTTGACCGTGTGCGTGTTCGACATCACGAGCAGCGTGTAGCCGTCGGGCGCGCTCTTCGCGACCGCCTCGGTGCCGATGATCGAGCCGGCCCCCGGCCGGTCCTCGACGACGAACGGCTGCCCCATCGACTCGCCGAGCCGCTGCGCGAGGAAGCGCGCATACACGTCGGCGGGGCCGCCGGCCGCGAACGGCACGATGATCTTCACGGGCTTCGCCGGATAGTCCTGCGCCGGCGCGACGCCGGGTGCGCCGAAGAGCAGCGCGAGAGCGAGTGCGATCCAGGTGCGCATCGAGGGCTCCGCGCGCGCCGGAAAGCGGCGCGCTTGCGCGCCCAATCTACATGAATCGCCGCGCCACCGCGATGTAGAATCGCCGTTCGAACCGCTCACCGAGGATGCCCATGGCAACCGATCCCGCGCGCGCGGGCGAGCCCACGCTCGACCCCGCCGCGCTCTACCGCGAGGAGATCTACACGGACCGGAAGGTCGGCACGCTGCGCGTGCTGGTGCCCGTGACCGCCGCCGGCGCGGCGGATCCCGCGCGCCCGACGGTCTACAGCGGCGAGGCTCAGCTGCTCACGAACATGGGCCCGCTGCCGATCAGCTTCGACATCGAGGCCAGGAGCCTGAGCGAGGCGGTCGCGAACTACGCCGAGGCAGCGAAAAGCGGCATCGAGCGCGCGATGCGCGAGCTCATGGAGCTCCGGCGACAGGCGTCGTCGTCAATCGTGATCCCGCAGGGCGGCGCGCTGCCGCCGGCGGGCGCGCTAGGGGGCGGCGGCAAGATCCAGATGCCCTGACCGGCGTCCCCCGCGGGCGATCTTCCCGGGCGAACGCCGCGGGGATCAGCCCGCTCCCTGCTGCTGGTCACAGGTCTTCGCGAGCAGGCACGGTGGGGGCGGCAGGTTGCCCTTGCGCCGCAGGATCTCCTCGCGGAGCTCCTCGTACTGCCGGCGCGTCTGCTTCGCCACCGTGTCGGCGTTGACGAACGCGGACCCGGCTCCCTTGGTGACGAACTGGCCGCGCACCGATACCTTCGTGTTCGCTCCGTCGGGACTGATCCGCGTCGTGAAATCCGACGACTTGAGGTCCCCCTCGAGCAGCTTGGAGCGGATCTCGCGGTTGGGCGTGAGCTCGATCTCGCGGACGTTCTTGAGCGAGAGCTTCAGCAGGCCGACCTGGGCGTGGCTCTGCTGCGAGACCCGGATCAGGTTTCCGTCCCGGCCCACGATCTTGCTCGTGTCGACGTTGGACAGGATCTGCGCCATCCGCTCGAAGTCGGTGAGGACCCCCCAGGTCTCGTCCGCACCCGCGGCGACGACCATGTCGAGCGACACGGTGAAGGTGTTGCCGTCGCGGTCGACGTTGACGGCGATGTCGTCGCCGGGGGACGCGGCGGTCGCGGGCCACGCGACCGCCAGGAAGCCCGCCATCAGGACGACTGCGAACGGATTGCGCATGGCACCTCCCCGGGGGCAAGCGACGAAAGGCGGCATGGTAGCGCAGATCCGCCCGGATGGGGCGTCAGGGCACGACCGAGAGGAAGACGTACGCGGCGAGGATTACGAGGTGGACGACGCCCTGGAGGATCGTCGTCCGGCCGATGCCGAGCGTGAGGGTGGCGACGACGAGGGTCAGCAGCAGGAGCACGGTCTCCTTGGGATCGAGCCCGAGGACGAGCGGTCGGTCGCTGACGATGGAGATCGCCGCGACGACCGGAATCGTGAGCCCGATGCTCGCGAGGGCCGACCCGAGCGCGAGGTTCAGACTCGTCTGCAGCCGGTCGGCGTGCGCGGCGCGCGTCGCCGCCACGCATTCGGGCAGCAGCACCAGCGCGGCGATGGCGATCCCGACGACCGCTTCCGGTGCGCCGACCGCCGCGACGGCGGCCTCGATCGTCGGCGACAGCGCCTTCGCGAGCCCCACGACCGCGACGAGGCACGCGAGCAGGAGCGCCGCGCTCGCGGCCGCGCGGCCCGCCGTGGGCGGCGCCGCGTGCGCGTCGGCGCCAGGCGCCTCGGCGAGAAAGTAATCGCGATGGCGGACCGTCTGGATGAAGACGAACGCGCCGTACAGGACGAGCGAGGCGAGACCGGAGAACGCGAGCTGCGGCGGCGACCACAGCGGCCCGGGCACCGAGATGGCGTAGTTCGGCAGCACGAGCGACAGCACGGAGAGCGCCGCCAGCACGGCCAGCGCCGCGCTCGCGCCCTCGATCCGGAACGCCTGCACGTGGTGGCGAAGCCCGCCCACGAGGAGGCAAAGGCCGACGACGCCGTTGCAGACGATCATGATCGCCGCGAACACGGTGTCGCGCGCGAGCGCGGCCTTCGCGTCGCCGACGGCGAGCATCACCGAGACGATCAGCGCGACCTCGATCACGGTCACCGCGACCGCGAGCACGAGCGTGCCGAACGGCTCGCCGATCCGGTGCGCGACGACCTCGGCGTGGTGGACCGCGGCGAACACGGCGCCGACGAGGCACGCGGCGACGACCGCGAGCACCGGCGTCGAGCGCGGCGCGAGCGCGACCGCCGCGAGCGCGGCCCACGCGAGCGCGGGCACGAGCCAGGTCCAGTGCGCTGCGAGCGCGCTCGGCTTCGGCATGAGGTCTCCTTCGACGAAAGCCCGACTGTAGCGGTTAGCGCGCGCGCTTGCGCTGGCCGGCGGCGCCGAGCGACCACTCGGCATCGGTGAAGCGCGCGACCAGGAAGTCGGTGAACGCGCGGACCTTCGCCGACAGGTGCCGCCGGCTCGGGTAGACGACGTGGATGCCGGACGGCGGCGGCGCGAACGCGCGCAGGATCGGCACGAGACGGCCGGCGCGCACGTCGGGGCCAACGACGAAGTCGGGCTCGTAGATGATCCCCACGCCCTCGCGCGCGAGCCCCGCGAGGAGGCCGCCGTTGTTCGCGTGCGCAGGACCGTCGACGCGCACGCTGCGAAGCGCGCCGTCGGCGCCGCGGAACGGCCACTGCCCCGCCTGCGGCGCGTACGCGTAGGTCAGGCACGTGTGCGCGCCGAGCTCCTCGGGCGCGCGGGGCTCGCCGCGTCGGGCGAGGTAGTCGGGCGCCGCGCAGCACACGAGCGCCGTGCCGCCGACCCGGCGGCCGACGAGGTTCACCCCGCCGATCGGCCCGATCCGCACCGCCGCGTCGAAGCCCTCGTCGACGAGATCCACGATCCGGTCCGAGAGCTCGACGTCGAAGCGCATCTCCGGATAGCGCCCCATGAACTCGGCGATGGCCGGGGCCAGGTGGCGCGTTCCGAACGTCACGCCGCAGGTGAGGCGCAGCGTGCCACGCGGGACGACGGTACCGGCGCCGGCCGAGGCCTCCGCCTCCTCGAGGTCGGCGAGCAGTAGCACCGCGCGCTCGTGGAACGCGCGGCCGATCTCCGTCAACGACAGCGTGCGCGTCGTCCGGTTCAGGAGCCGCGCGTCGAGATGCGCCTCGAGGTCCGTGACGTGCCGCGAGACCGAGGAAACGGAGACGCCGAGACGCTCGGCCGCGCGCGCGAAGCTGCCAGCCTCGACGACCTTCACGAACGCCTCGATGGCGTGGAAGCGATCCACGACGGCTATTATTGCATATATCACAACAATGTTTCAACAAATTGCCTATTTATCCAGAAAAGGACAAGACCGATCATTCGCCACGACGCGCCGATTCCGGCGCCGACCCGACCTCAAGGAGCCGACATGAACGATGCACGTACGAACGCCGCCGCGCTGGTGCTGCGGCTCTCCCTGGGCACGATGTTCGTCGCCCACGCGCTGCTCAAGTATTTCGTCTTCACGCTGCCCGGAACGGCGCAGTTCTTCGAATCGCTGGGCCTGCCCGGCGCGCTCGGCTACGCGACGTTCGCGGCCGAGCTCGTCGGCGGCGGACTCCTGATCCTCGGCGTGCAGACGCGCGTCGTCGCCCTCGCTCTCGTGCCCGTTCTTCTCGGCGCGACGTGGGCGCACGCCGGCAACGGCTGGCTCTTCTCGGCGCCCAAGGGCGGCTGGGAATATCCCGCGTTCTGGACGGTGGCGCTCGTCGTCCAGTCCCTGCTCGGCGACGGGGCATTCGCGCTGCGCTTCACCCAGCGGCCGCTCGCGGCGCAACGCGCCTGACCCCACTTTGTCCAACCTCCATCGCAACCCCTTCGAGGAGAAACCATGAAGCTCTATTACTCGCCCGGCGCGTGCTCGCTCGCGCCGCACATCGCGCTCGCCGAACTCGGCCTTCCGTACACGACGAAGCGCGTCGACCTCAAGACGCACACGCTCGCCGACGGCAGCGACTACTACGCGATCAACCCGAAGGGCTACGTCCCGGTGCTCGAGCTCGACGACGGCACGCGCCTCACGGAGGCCGCGGTGATCC
Organism: Casimicrobiaceae bacterium; assembly: GCA_035635175.1. Classification (GTDB taxonomy): domain Bacteria; phylum Pseudomonadota; class Gammaproteobacteria; order Burkholderiales; family Casimicrobiaceae; genus CAIWHR01. The sequence goes on from DASQBO010000167.1 coordinate 5,252, forward strand.
TGCAGTACATCGCCGACCGCAGGCCCGGCACGCTCGCGCCGGCGTACGGGGGCATGGACCGCTACCGGCTGATGGAGTGGCTCAACTTCATCGCGACCGAGATCCACAAGCAGTTCGGGCCGCTGTGGCATCCGACGACGCCCGATGCGACGAAGGATGCGCAGCGCGCGACGCTCGCGAAGCGCTTCGAATACGTCGCGAAGACGCTCGCCGCGCAGCCGTACCTCACGGGCGACGCGTTCACGATCGCCGATGCGTACCTGTTCACGATGCTGAACTGGGCGCCGATGCTGAAGGTCGACCTCGCGCCGTGGCCTGCGCTCGTGGAGTACGCGAAGCGCGTCGCCGCGCGGCCGAAGGTGCACGCGACGCTCGCCGCCGAAGGGCTCGTGAAGCCGGCGCGCGCGACCGCGACCGCCTGACGGCCCACGGGTATCATCGACCGATGACGCTGCCCACGCTCTTCCTTTCGCACGGCTCGCCGATGCACGCGGTCGAGCCGGGCGCGGCGGGCCGCGCGTGGGAAGCGCTCGGCCGCACGCTGCCGCGGCCGCGCGCGGTGCTGATGGTCTCCGCGCACTGGGAGACGGCGGTGCCGATGCTGACCGGCAATCCCAAGCCGCAGACGATCCACGACTTCGGCGGCTTCCCGAAGGAGCTCTACGCGCTCGCCTACGCCGCGCCGGGCGACCCCGCCCTCGCGGCGCGCGCGGTCGCGCTGCTCAAGGGCGCAGGCATCACCGCCGGCGTCGACGGGTGCCGCGGCCTCGACCACGGCGCGTGGGTGCCGCTCCGGTGGATGTATCCCGGGCACGACGTGCCCGTGATCCAGCTGTCGGTGCAGCCGGAGCTCGGCACGGAGCGCCACGTCGCGCTCGGCCGCGCCCTCGCGCCGCTCGCCGGGGAAGGCGTGCTGATCGTCGGCTCCGGCCACGCGACGCACAACCTCCGCGACTGGATGACGAATCCGCGGCGCCGCGAGGTCCTGCCCTACGCGCAGGCGTTCGCGGGCTGGCTCGGGGCCCGCCTCGCCGCGCACGACACCGAAGCGCTGGTCGCCTACCGCGAGCGCGCGCCGGAGGCCCCGCGCGCGCACCCGACCGAGGAACACTTCCTGCCGCTTCTCGTGGCCTGGGGCGCCGCCGGCGCGGCGCCGCGCGTCGAGCGCGTCGTCGACGGTTACGAGGCGGGCGCCCTCGCGCTCGATTCCTACGCTTTCCATCCGGTGCACTGATCCGGGGCGTTCCCGCAAACGCAGCGGGGGCAATCCCTGACCCGCGTCAAACGGCCGCCCGGCGATCGGCCGAGAATGGAAGTCCAGACCGCATTTTCCCTCGCGCGAGGACCCGCCATGGACGCGCACCGCAGCCTTCCCCCTTCCCGTTCCACGATGCCGGCGGCGAACGACGCAGCCTCGCGACCGCGCCGCCGCGGCGCGTCGCGCGCCGTGCTGGCGGCCGTGCCGACGAAGCCGGCGCCCGGACCGGGCTTCGCGCCGCCGGAACCGTCGTTCATCCGGGACTCGTACGCGGCAACGGCGTTCGCCGACGTCGTCGACCGCTCGGTGCACGCGGCGACGGCCCGCTTCACGGCGGGGCTCTCGCCGATGGCGATGATCGGCGCGTACATGGACTGGGCCGCGCACCTCGCGTTCGCGCCGGGCAAGCAGGCGCAGCTCGCCGAGAAGGCGGCGAAGAAGTGGATGCGCCTCGCCAACTACGCGAGCCGCTGCGCGCTCGACCACAACGGTGTCGAGCCGTGCATCGTCCCGCTGCCGCAGGACCGACGCTTCGCGGGCGAAGCGTGGCAGGCCGCGCCGTACAACGTGCTCTACCAGGCGTTCCTGCTCGGCCAGCAGTGGTGGCACAACGCGATGACCGGCGTGCGCGGAATGACGAAGCAGGACGAGGCGATGGTCGCCTTCGCGACGCGCCAGTTCCTCGACGTGTTCTCCCCGACCAACTCGGTCCTCACCAATCCCGAGGTGATGGAGCGCACCCGCCGCGACGGCGGAATGAATTTCGTGCGCGGCGCGCAGAACTGGTTCGAGGACTGGGAGCGCGCGGTGGGGGGTCGGCCGCCGCCGGGCGCGGAGCAGTTCGAGGTCGGGCGCAACGTCGCGGTGACGCTGGGCAAGGTCGTCTTCCGCAACCGGCTGATCGAGCTGATCCAGTACGCGCCGGCCACGCCCGACGTCCATCCCGAGCCGATCCTGATCGTGCCGGCGTGGATCATGAAGTACTACATCCTCGATCTGTCGCCCGCGAACTCGCTCGTGAAGTTCCTGACCGAGCGCGGCCACACGGTGTTCATGATCTCGTGGAAGAACCCCGGCCCCGAGGACCGCGACCTCTCGATGGAGGACTACCGGAAGCTCGGCGTGATGGCGGCGATGGACGCGGTGTCGGCGATCGTCCCGGGGCGCAAGGTGCACGGCGTCGGCTACTGCCTCGGCGGGACGCTGCTCGCGATCGCCGCGGCGACGATGGCGCGCGACGGCGACGAGCGGCTCGGCACGCTGTCGTTCTTCGCCGCGCAGGCGGACTTCAAGGAAGCGGGCGAGCTCACGCTCTTCATCAACGAGAGCCAGCTCTCGTTCCTCGAGGACATGATGTGGGAGCAAGGCTTCCTCGACACGAAGCAGATGGCGGGCGCGTTCCAGATGCTGCGCTCGAACGACCTCGTGTGGTCGCGCCTCGTCCGCGACTACCTGATGGGCGAGCGCGCGCCGATGACCGACCTAATGGCGTGGAACGCCGACGCGACGCGGATGCCCTACCGCATGCACACCGAGTACCTGCGGCAGCTCTTCCTCGACAACGATCTCGCCGAAGGGCGCTTCCGCGCCGGCGGCAAGCCGATCGCGCTGACCGCGATCCGCGCGCCGATCTTCGCGGTCGGCACCGAGCAGGACCACGTCGCGCCGTGGCACTCGGTCTACAAGTTCCACCTGCTGACCGACACCGAGGTCACGTTCCTGCTCACCAACGGCGGGCACAACGCGGGCATCGTCTCCGAGCCCGGTCACGCGCACCGACGGTATCGGTTCGCGACCAAGCGGGAGGACGACCACTACGTCGATCCCGACGTCTGGGCGGCGCAGACGGCGCCGATCGAGGGCTCGTGGTGGCCGCGCTGGTCGGACTGGATCGCCGCGCACTCCGGAGCGCGCGTCGCGCCGCCGTCGCTGGGCGCATCGCAGGCCGGCTATCCGCCGCTCGCCGACGCGCCGGGCGGGTACGTGCGCATTCCTTGAGCCGGGCTGGCGCCCGGGGCATAGTGGCGCGGTGAATGCCGCGACGCCGATCGAGGTCCGTCACGACGAGCGCGCCTCGCGCTTCGAGGCGACCGTCGACGGGCTCGTCTGCTTCGCGGCCTACGATCGGCAGGACGACGTGCTGCGGATGAACCACACGTCGGTGCCCGAGAAGCTCGAGGGCCGCGGCATCGCCGCCGTGATCGTGCGATTCGCATTCGAATATGCACGCGCGAACGGCCTCCGGGTCGAGCCCTGGTGCTCGTACGTGCGCACGTACATGCGGCGCCACCCGGAAACGCATTCGCTTCTGACGCCGGGCTTCCGGCTGTGACGCAGGTCGGTGCCTCGTCCACCCGGACGATGGCGCGGCCTCGCCCACGGATCGATGATCGGTCCCGGAGGCGCAACGCTTTCGCGCCGTGTCCGGCCCGCGCTCCTGCCCGCGCGACCGTTCGCGGGCCGCCGATGCGTCGCGTCCTCCGCCCCCACCGTCCCGAGGAGCCGCGATGCCCCATCTGCTCGACCCGCCGTACCTCGACACCGAGGCCGCCTACCTCGCCGCGCTCGACGAGCTCGAGGCGCTCATGGCCGAGGATCCCGACACGCCGGCCGGCCGCCGCTGCGACGAGCTCCTGGCGCTGATCGAGGATTACGAGTCGCGCAAGCCGGCGGACGGCGCCGCGTACTCGCTGTCGTAGATCGCCTCGGCGGCCGCGAGGTCCTCGAGCGCGAAGCCGACCGATTTGAACAGGGTCACCTGATCGTCGGTGCTGCGGCCCGCGTGCGCGCCGCCCACCAGCGCCGCGAGATCGGCCGCGATCGCCGCCGGTGCGATGGCGCCGCTCGCGAGCGCCTGGACGAGGTCGCCCCCTTCGGCCAGCGCGGCCTTGCGGTCGTCGACGACGATCACGTCCGCGCGCGCGATCGTCGCGTCGTCGGCTTCGCGCATCGTCGCGCGGAACGCACCGACGAGGTCGACGTGCGTGCCTGGCGCAAGCCACGCGCCGCGCACGAGCGGCTCGCTCGCGAGCGTCGCGCACGACACGACGTCCGCGGTGCGCACCGCGGCCTCGAGGTCGCGGACCGGGGTCGC
>DASQBO010000168.1:0-5514 GCA_035635175.1 Casimicrobiaceae bacterium
GCGTCACGTACAGCGATCCCTTGGCCGACAGCATCAGGATGTCGAGGGGCGGCACGGATCCCGACGCGTTTCCGTAGCTCACGAACATGCCGCGCGGCTGCAGGCAGTCGAGCGACGCCGGAAACGTGTCCTTCCCCACGCCGTCGTAGACGACGGGCACGCCTTTGCCGCCGGTCAGCGCCTTCACGCGCTCGACGAAGTTCTCGCGCGTGTAGACGATCGTGTGCGCGCAGCCGTTCGCCTTCGCAAGCGCGGCTTTCTCGTCGGAGCCGACGGTGCCGATCATCGTGACGCCGAGCGCGCGCGCCCACTGGCAGGCGATCAGCCCGACGCCGCCGGCGGCGGCGTGGAACAGGATCGTCTCGCCCTCCTTGAGCCGGTAGGTCTGCCGGAACAGGTATTGGACCGTGAAGCCCTTGAGCATCAGCGTCGCAGCGACGCGGTCCGGAATGCCGTCGGGGAGCTTGACGAGGCGCTCCGCCGGCATCACGCGCACTTCGCAGTACGAGCCGACGGCGCCGCCGCAGTAGGCGACGCGATCGCCCGCCTTGACCCAGGTCACGCCGGTGCCGACCGCCTCGACCACGCCCGCCGCTTCGCTGCCGATGCCGGTGGGCAGCGGCAGCTTGTAGAGCCCGCTGCGGTGATAGGTGTCGATGTAGTTGACGCCGACCGCCGTGTGGCGAACGCGCGCCTCGCCGGGCCCGGGTTCGCCTACGCGGACCTCTTCCCACTGCATGACCTCGGGACCGCCCGGGGCGTGGATGCGAATCGCGTGCGGCATGGAGTTCTCTCCGTCGGTTCTGGCCAGAAAGCGTCAAGGTTACCGCACGACCGTCGTCGTGCAGTGGGCGTAGTGGATCACCTGCTTCGAGACGGACCCGAGCCGCCAGCGCTCGAAGAACGTCTTGCCGCGGTGTCCGAGCACGATGTGGTCGACGCCTCGGGTTTCGGCATAGTGGACGAGCTGCTCCGCCGGGTGGCCAACCGCGACCTCGAAGCCGACGCTGATGCCGAGCGGCTGCGCGAGCCGCCTGAGCTGCCCGAAATCCTGCTCGAAGTGCTCCTGCGCCCGCTCGATCTCCGCCTCGGTCTCGACCTCGTCCGGCGGCTCCGGGGGCCGCGCCACCGCCAGCACGTCGAGCGCCGCCCCGAACTTCGCGGCCAGCGTCAATGCGAACTCGAAGGCGCGCCGCGCGGGCTCGGAGCCGTCGTACCCCACCAAGATCCGGTTCATCGCTCGACCTCCGTCGCGGCCGGCGGCGCGGCAGCGGCGCGCTCCGTCTCGTGACCCCGCAGAAGATGGCGCGGCAGGAAGAAGGCGTTGGCGATCAGCGTCGGCACCACCGCGCTCCCGATCACCGCCGCGATCAGGAACGAGTATTGTGCCTCGCTCACGATGCCGTGGGAAAGCCCGAACAGCGCGGAGATGCTGCCGAAGGTGAGCCCCGTCGACATGAGCAGCGTCGTGTACATCGATTCCCCTCGCGGCGAAGCGAACAGCCTCGTCACCGGATAGACGCCGACGAACTTGGTCGCCATCTTCGCCGCGAGCAGCAGCAGGAAGGCGGCCGGGGCGGCGATCAGCGCGCCGACCGACACGAACGATCCGGCGCGGATGAAGTAGAACGGCGTCAGCAGGCCGAAGGTGAGCGTGCGCAGGCGCCGCACCAGCGCGTGGTCCTTGCCGACGGTTCCCGCGAGCACCATCCCGAGCATGTACGCCGGCAGCACCGCCTCGCTGTCCGCCCACTGCGCCAGCGCGCCGAGCCCGAACAAGGTCAGCAGCAGGAACTTCGCCTCGAGCTCCGAGGGCCGGCCGCCGAAGCGGCGGAAGAAGCGGGGGACGAGCCACGGCAGGACCACGAACGCGGCGAGGCTCGCGCCCACGAAGATCAGCGTGCGCAGCGTGAACGGCGAGAACATGAGCCCGAGCGCGACCACGGTCGCGAGATCGTTGACGAAGCAGGCCGCGAGCACGGTCTTCCCGTAGTCGGTCCGGTTGAGGCCGAACTCGAGCATCACGGCGTAGACGACCGCGACGGACGTCGTCGACAGCGCGATTCCGGCGAGCCAGCTTGCGTCGACGGACCAGTGCAGAAGCCAATACGCGGCCGCGGCGCAGCCCAGGAACGGCGCCAGGAACGCGATCAGGCCGACGGCGGTGGTTTCCTTCCAGCGCGACCGCAGCACGGCGGGATCGAGCTCGGCGCCGGCGAGGAACGTGAGCAGCACGGCGCCGGTGCTGGCCAGGAAGCGGATCCAGGACTGATCGGTCCCCAACACGGCGGCGCCGACGAAGGCGCCGATCGCGAGCTGGGCAATTGTCCCGACCACGATCTCCGACATCGCCGTTGCGATCCGCAACCAGATGGATAGCAGCGTCGCCGCGAGCGCGAGGCCCAGCCACAGCGCAGCCAGCGCGAAGATGTCCGTCACGGGAATCTCAGGTGCTCGCCGGAGGAGCGGCCCCGGTCGTGCCGAAATCGGCGGCGACGCGCGCGTAGAAGACGCCGATGCCTTCGCCTTGCACGAGGGCGATCAGCCGCTCGGCCTCGTCCGCCGTCACGAGGAACTCGACGACGACGGTCATCTGCGCCGCGAGCTCGAAGAAGTGCTCCTCGTGCAGGATCCCGTGACGGCCGAAGCCGGCGATCGCGCGAAAGGCCGATCCGCCGCGGACACCCTGCTTCTTCGCCTGCTCGAGCAGCCACTCGTAGAGGGCGACGTGGCGGTGCAGCCGATTCTCGTGGACGTAGAAACGCAAGAGCGTGCCGTTCATGGCGTCCCCCAGGCGTAGAGCGCTCGCGCCGCGAGCAGCCCGAGCATCGTCATCGCGATCGATCCCGCGACGTGCGCGCCGACCGCGATCGATCCCCATAGGTATTCGCGCCGGAGCAGCAGCGTGACCATCTCGGCGGAGAACGTCGAGAACGTCGTGAGGCCGCCTAGGAATCCGGTGGTGACGAGCAGACGCACCTCGGGCGCGATGATCGCGTGCCGCGTCAGCAACTCCATCGCGACACCCATCATGAAGCCGCCCGAGAGGTTCGCCGCGAGCGTGCCGAGCGGGAGCGTCGGAAAGACGGGATTGAGCATCGCGCCCAGAGCCCACCGCAGCCAGGCGCCCACCGCCGCGCCGCCGCCCACTGCAAGGATGCCGCTCCAGGGCATGCAAACCTCCCTACGCGCGCCGCAGCGCGTCGACGTCGATCGACGGTGACGAGCGCAGGAAGTCTGGGAGCAACGCCTACCGCGCCACCGGAACCCGGGTGCTACGTGCAGGCATCATCAGCCGCGGATGCCGCGTGCGGCGGTTGGAGGAGGAATGCCATCTCCTTGGCCGGGAGTATAGAGACGCGATCGAGGCGCCGCAAGCCCGAGTCAGCTCCGCAGCGTCGCCTTGAGCCGCGCCGGATGCGCGAGGAGATCGAGCGCGTCGCGCACGTCACGCACGACGATCGCGGACGCCTGCAACGCCTCGGTGGCCAGACCTTCGCCGCCGCAAACGGCGACGCCGAGCGCCGCCGCCGCGAGCATCCGCCGGTCGTTGCGCCCGTTGCCGATGGCGACGACGTGACGCGCCCCGAGCGACTCGACGTAGCGGCGCTTGCCTTCGGCCTGCTCCTCCGCGGGAAGAACCACGAGCCGGCAACCGAGATCCGCGACCGCCGCGCGCACGGTGCCGAAGGTGTCCGCGGTCACCACATGCAGGCGCAGCTCGGCCGACAGCCGCGCGAGGCGCCCGCGCACCTCGGGGAGGAGCAGCCCGTCCTGCGCGAGCGTGCCGTTGTAGTCGCAGACGAGATCGGCGAGCTCGAGCCGGCCGAAGCCCGGAATCTCGAGGTCGATCATCGGCGTCCTACGGTCAGCGGACGAAGGCGTCGACGTAGCCGTCGCCGAGCCCGACGGCGGCGTAATGGCGGCGGCACATCGCGATCTTGCTGAACACGTCCTCGTAGCCGATCACGGCGCCGGCGTCGTCGAGGTAGATCATCGCGCCGCCGATCGAGAAGAACGTGATCATCTCGTCGCAGTCGGGCGGCACCGCCAGCGTGTGAATCTCTCCGGGCGGCTCGTAGACGAAGGTCCCGGCCTCGGCGATCCAATCGTGCTCCAGGTAGTGCCAGCGTCCCTTGATCACGTAGCCCGTCACCGCCATCGGATGCCGGTGGCGGTGCAGCACGCCGGAGCGGCGCACGCGCAGCAGGTTGCACCAGCCGCCGCGCACCGTGTCGAGGAGGAGCGGGCGGAACCAGACGTCCGGCGCCTGCGGCACCCATACGCGCTCGTCGTCGGGTATGGCCCCGACCGCGACCTCGAACTGGAGGCCCTGTGCCGCGTCGACGCGCGGCGGCGCCCGATTCACTGCGTGCCTTGGCGCACCATCGCCTTGAGCGCGGCGATCTCCGCAGCGGCGGTGTTCCCGTGCGGCAACGGGCGGCGCGCACGGCGATACCAGTACTTCGCGTTCTCGAGGTCGCCCTCGATCAGGTGCACGATGCCGTGCGCCCAGCAGCCGAGGGGCGACGCGTCCTTCTGCACGAGCGTGTGCGCGGCTTGCCACTCGCCGGATTCGAGGTGGTACACCGCTTTCACGAGGGGATCGGGATCCGCGGCTTTCTCGGCGCGCGCCTGTCGCGCGGACTTCGAAAGCGGAACGTCCTGCACCGGCTTGGGACCTGCTGCGTGCCGAACCGCCTTCGCGACAGGTGTGACCGCCATCGTTTGCGCTCCCTTCGTGCGACGCGTTCCGCTGCCCGCGCGGCTGTCGCGGCGCTGACGCGAATTCTATCCTCCGCGCGGACAATTGCCAGCGCTTTTCTCGCGCGCTCGACGTCGCGCGCGCATTGCCATGCATCCCGTTGATTCTTCTTGCCGTGGCAGTGCCGCGCCGCGGCGCCGCTATGCCATTGTCATCGCACCGCCCGCGAGCAGCGCCCGCACCGCCCCGTCGCGCGGCAGCGGCGCGACGGCGCCGAAGCCCGTCGTCGCGAGCGCGGCTGCGGCATTTGCGTAGCGCGCCGCGTCGAACGGCGAATCGCCGGCGTGCGAGCGCGCGGCGAAGGCGCCGTCGAAACAGTCGCCCGCTCCGGTCGCGTCGACGCACGCGACGCGAAAGCCGGGAATCGTCTCGGCCTTGCGCCCGTCGGACACGACGACGCCGTTCTCGCCGCACTTGAGCGCGACGACCGGCGCGCCGTGCGCGTGGCACCAGTCGACGATCGCCTCCGCCTCGTCGTAGCCGGAGAGAGTCCGCGCTTCGTCGAGGCTGGGCAGGAACCAGTCGCATTGCGCGATCGTCGCCACGATCACGGCCCGCGCCCGAGCGAGCGGCCACAGCTTCGGCCGCAGGTTCGGGTCGTAGGAAACCCGCGCGCCGTTCGCCTCCGCGGTCTCGATCGCTGCGAACACCGCGTCGCAGGCCGAAGCGCTGATCGCCTGGCTGATGCCGGAAACGTGCAGGATCGACGCGCCCGCGATCACCTCGCGCGGCAGCGTGTCCGGCGTCAT
>DASQBO010000169.1:0-2949 GCA_035635175.1 Casimicrobiaceae bacterium
CGCCATCGGAACCCGGACCGCGCGTGGCGGCTGTCGAGGTGAATCAACGGTCGAGCGCGGGGCATGCGCGCCTGCCGGCACGAATTCAGTCGCGCAGCTCGCGGCCCGTGAGCTTGATGAAGAGATCCTCGAGGTTCGCCGGCCGATGCAGGTAGCGCACGCCGTGCGCGTCGGCGAGCGCCGCGAGCAGCGGATGCGCGTCGGACGCGTAGCAGAACGCGGTCTCGCCCGCCTGCTCGACACGCGAGGCGAGCGCCCGGCCCTTGAGGTTCGCCCACGCCTTCGCCTCGTCGCCGAACACCTCGATGACCTCGGGCTCGACGTGCGTCTCGATCAACGCGCGCGGCGTGTCGGTCGCGATCATCGTGCCGTGGTCGATGACGGCGAGCCGCGTCGCGAGGCGCTCGGCCTCGTCCATGAAGTGCGTCGTGAGCAGGATCGTCTTGCCTTGCGTGAGCAGCTGGCGCAGACCGTCCCAGATCAGGTGGCGCGCCTGCGGATCAAGCCCCGTCGTCGGCTCGTCCAGGATCAGGAGCTCGGGGTCGTTGATCAACGCGCGCGCGAGCGTGAGCCGGCGCTTCATGCCTCCCGACAGGATGCGGATGCCGGCGCTTTCCTTGTTGCCGAGGCCGGCGAACTCGAGCAGCTTCGGGATGCGCGAGCGCAGCGTGGCGCCGTCGATGCCGAAGTACCGGCCGTAGATCTGCAGGTTCTCGGTGACGGTGAAATCGGGATCGAGGTTGTCGACCTGCGGGACGACCCCAACGCGTATCCGCGCCGAGCGCGCGGCCTGCGGCACCGGCAGGCCGACCATCTCGATCGTGCCGCCGTCGGGATCGATGAGTCCGAGGCAGCAGCGCAAGGTCGTCGTCTTGCCCGCGCCGTTCGGGCCAAGCAGGCCGAAGCACTCGCCGCGGCGGATCTCGAAGTCGAGCCCGCGGACGACCTCGTTGTCGCCGTAGCGCTTGCGCAGCCCCGCGACGCGCAGGACGATGCCGTCGTGACCAGTCATTACGCAGCCTCCGCACCTTCAGCGACGCGTGTGCAGCGGCGGGGGGCGGCCGCGCTTGGTAGGTCGGCGACGCGCCCTTCGGTGTTTGCTTGGCTCGGATCCGCTCGGGCCTTGGCTTCGCCCTGCTCGCGTGGGCGTCCTCGGGCCTTGGCTCGCCGACGCTCGCCCGCCTCGCTCACTCTGGCTTGAATCCCGACGCGGTCACGATCGGCCCCCACTTCGCGTAATCGGACGCGACGATCTTCGCGAACTCCTCGGGCGTTCCGGTCGCGGGATCCATGCCGATGCCCGAGAGCTTCGCGACGACGTCGGGCGACGTGAGCGCCTTGTTGATCGCGCGGTTCAGCGCGTCGACGATCGGCTTCGGCGTCTTCGCGGGCGCGAAGAAGCCGAACCAGCCCGTCGCCTCGACGTCCTTCACGCCCAGTTCGGCAAACGTCGGCACCTCGGGCAGCGCGGTCGAGCGCTTCGACCCCGACGACGCGAGGATCGTGATCTTGCCCGCGCGGTGGAGCTCGGTCAGGTCGGCCATCGCGTCGACCGCCGCCGGCACCTGTCCGCTCAGGAGGTCGGCCGTGTACGCGGCGGAGCCTTTGTACGGCACGTGCACCATCTCGACGCCGATACCGCGCCCGAGCAGCACGCCGAAGAAGTGGGGCAGGCTGCCGGCGCCCGACGTCGCGTACGACGCTTTGCCCGGATTCGCCTTCACCCACGCCGCGAAGTCGGCCCAGTTCTTGGCGCCGCTCGCAGGGCCCGCCGCGATCGCGAACTGGAACGTCGCGCCGATCGCGATCGGCGTGAAGTCCTTGACCGGGTCGTACGGGATGTCCTTGTAGACGTGCGGGACGACGGCCATCGGCCCGATCGGCATCACCATGATCATCGTGCCGTCGGGCGGCGCGCTCTTCACCGCCTCCGCGGTGATGCGGCCGATCGCGCCGGGCCGGTTCTCGACGATCACGGCCACCCCGAGGCTGTCCTTCATCTTGTCGGCGGCGACGCGCGCGATCAGGTCGGCGGTCCCGCCGGGCGCGAAGCCGACGAGGATCTTCACCGGCCGGTCGAGCTTGTCCTGCGCCGCCGCCGGCATGCCGACGGCAGCGAGCGACGCCAGAAGGAACGCGGAAACGGCGGCGTGCAGCACGGAGCGAAGCGGCATGGATCCTCCCGGGGTCGACGCGGCGCGCAGGCCGCGCGCGGCCGACAAGTATACGAGAAGCGCGGCGTCGCCGCGATTACGACCGATACGACGGATCGGTGCGGTCGAGCATGCGCAGGAGCGCGGCCCACGCGTTGCCGGGCGCCGTGCGACCCGGCCGCGCGAACTGCCGCGCCACCTTCCGCGCGACGGCGGGCTTGGGCACGGCGAGCGCCGCACCTCCGCTCATCGCGGCGACCTGCGCCTGGCAGGCGCGCTCGAGGTAGTACATGAGGTCGAAGGCCTCGGCGACGTTCGCGCCGCAGGCGAGAAGGCCGTGGTTGCGCAGGATCATCGCGTCGTGCGCGCCGAGATCGCGCACCAGCCGGCGCTGCTCAGCGAGGTCGAGCGCGACGCCCTCGTAGTCGTGATAGGCGAGCCTGCCCGTGAAGCGCATCGCGTGCTGCGTGAGCGGGAGCAGGCCCTTCTTCTGCGCCGCGACCGCGAGGCCCGCGGCGCTGTGCGTGTGGATCACGCAGCCGACGTCGTGGCGCGCGCGGTGGATCGCGCCGTGGATCACGAAGCCCGCGGGATTGATGCCGAGCCCGGACGGATCGTCGATGACGGTGCCGTCCTGCGCGACGGTCACGAGCGACGACGCCGTGATCTCCTCGAACATGAAGCCGTAGGGGTTGATCAGGAAGTGTCCGTCGGCGCCCGGCACGCGAGCACTGATGTGCGTGAACACCAGGTCGTCCCAGCCGAACAGGGCCACCAGCCGGTAGGCCGCGGCGAG
>DASQBO010000170.1:0-5438 GCA_035635175.1 Casimicrobiaceae bacterium
TCGCGCCACGCGTCGCCGAGCTCGTCGGGCGTCGCCGCGACCGGCGAGAACGCGCTCGCGGGCTTCGACTGGAGGAAGCCGAAGCCCTTCGCGAGCTCGGCGGGGATCAGGTTGCGCAGGCTCACGTCGTTCGCGAGCAGCACGAGCCGGATGCAGCGCGCGGCATCGTCGGCGCTCGCACCCATCGGCACGTCGCCCGTGATCACGGCGACCTCGGCTTCGAAGTCGATCCCCCACGCTTCGTCGGCGTGCACGATATCGTCGCACGCGCCGAGCATGTGATCGGACGCTCCCTGGTACATGAGCGGGTCCGTCCAGAACTCGGGCGGCATCGTCGCGCCGCGCGCGCGCCGGACGAGCTCCACGTGGTTCACGTAGGCAGAGCCGTCGGCCCACTGATAGGCCCGCGGCAGCGGCGCCATCGCCTGTGCCGGATCGAAGGGCGTCGCATCGGCCAGCCGGCCCGCATTCAATTCGCCGGCGATCGCTTCGAGCCCGGGCGCGCTCGCCCGCCAGTCGTCGAGCGCCGCCTGCAAGGTGCGGGCGATCTCGGGGACGGCCACCGCGCGCGCGAGGTCGCGCGAGACGACGACGAGCTCGCCGTCGCGCGTGCCGTCGCGGCGCGTCGCGAGCTTCATCGCGCGCTCGCGGCCTGGGCGCGGCGCTTGAGCGCGTAGCCGTCGGCGCGATCTTCCATCTCCCAGCCTGCGGCGGCGAGCTCGCCGCGCAGGCGGTCCGCTTCGGCCCAGTCCTTCGCGCGCCGCGCGGCGGCCCGCGCGTCGGCCAGCGCCCGCACGTCGTCGGGGACGGCCTCGACCGGCGGCCTCCAGGTCGCGAGTCCGAGCCCGAGCACGCGATCGAAGTCGACGAGCGTCGCGCGCCTGACCGCGGCCGGCCGGTCGCCGCGCAGCGTCTCCCAGGCGACCGCGAGCGCCCGCGGAAGATTGAGGTCGTCGTTGATCTCGTCGGTGAAGCGCTCGACCAGCGCCGGATCCGGCGCCGCCGTCCCCGCGTCGCGCAGCGCGTGCACGCCGTGCCGCATCCGCTCGAGCGCAACCGCCGCCGCGTCCAGCGCCTCCCAGGTGAAGTTGAGCTGGCCGCGATAGTGGCCCGTGAGGCAGAGGTAGCGGAACGCAAGCGGATCGTAGCCGCGCTCGACGAGCGAGTCGACGCGCAGGAACTCGCCTGCCGACTTGGCCATCTTCGCGTCGTTCGAGAGCAGGAAGTACCCGTGGAGCCAGAAGTTCGCGAGGCGCGTGCCGACGCGCGCCTCGGTCTGCGCGATCTCGTTCGTGTGATGGACCGGGATGTGATCCTCGCCGCCGCAGTGGAGGTCGAAGTAGTCGCCGAGGTACTTTTGCGCCATTGCCGAGCACTCGATGTGCCAGCCGGGGAAACCCTTGCCCCACGGGCTCTCCCATTCCATCTGCCGCCGCTCGCCCGGCGGCGAGAGCTTCCACAGCGCGAAGTCGGTCGGATGGCGCTTCTCGCCCTGCTCGACGCGCTTGCCGGCCTCGAGCCCCTTGACGTCGAGGCGCGCGAGAAAGCCGTAGTCCTTCTGCTTCGAGGTGTCGAAGTAGACACCGTCCGACGTGCGATAGGTGTAGCCGCTCCGCTCGAGGTCGGCGATGAACGCGACCTGCTCGGCGATGTGGTCGGTCGCGCGGCACAGCACCGTCGGATCCTCGATGTTGAGCCGCTTCATGTCGGTGAGGAACGCGTCGGTGTAGAGCCTGGCGATCTCCCACGCGGACTTGCCGGTGCGCCGGGCGCCCTTCTCCATCTTGTCCTCGCCCTCGTCGGCGTCGGACGTGAGGTGGCCCACGTCGGTCACGTTCATCACGTGGCGGACACGGTAGCCGTTCCACTCGAGCACTCGCTTCAGCACGTCCTCGAACAGGAACGTGCGGAAGTTGCCGATGTGCTGGTAGTCGTAGACGGTCGGCCCGCAGGTGTAGAGGCCGACCTCGCCCGCCGGCTGCAGCGGCGCGAACGGACGCAGCGTCCGGGTGTAGTTGTCGTAGAGGCTGAGCGGACTGGGCATCGGATCGAGTGCGGGGGCATGCGCCGACGGGCGCGAGCGCGCGGCAGAAAAAAGGCCGCTCTGCGGCGGCCCCTCCCGCCTCGGCTGCGCTGTTCGGCCGCACCCGGCGGCCGAGGGCAACGCAGCCAGCGGCAGCGTCGAACCCATCGTAGCGAAACGCGGCCCGCTCGGCAAGGCGAGGAATTTCGCCCCCCTGCTTGACGCCGCGCAATGCTCGCGCGTGCGCGCGATTCAGAATGAAAGCAGAGGCACGGAGCGGGCCGCGACGCAACGCCGCACGTGCAGCGCTTGCGTTGCGTAGGGCGCCCTCCGATAGCCCGTGTATCGGTCAGGAGCGGGAGGTCCCATGAATGCAGGAAACGCCAATCGCGGCGCCACGCGCCGCGTCGCACGTCGTGTCGCTTGGCTGCTGTCGCTGCTCTGGCTCGTCAGCCTGGCGGCGGCAGCCGACATGAACCTGGGCAGCATGTTCTCCGATCTGTGGTGGAACAGCCCGGCCAAGTCCGAAGACGGCTGGGGCATGACGGTCGACCACCAAGACCAGGTGATGTTCGTCACGATCTACACTTATCGCGCCGACACCTCGTCCTACTGGGTGGTGGCGACGTTGAATCACGTGCCCGGCAGCCGCTACACGTTCACCGGCGACCTCTACGAGGCGCACGGCCCGTGGTTTGGCGGACCGTTCAGCGCGACGCCCTTCGACCCGCGTAAGGTGGGCACCGCGACGTTCACCGCGGCGGAACCGCAGCACGCGACGTTGAACTACACCGTCGATGGCACGCCTGTAAACAAGACCATCGAGCGGCAGACCTTGCGCAACCTGAATTTCTCGGGTGCGTACTTCGGAGCGATCTACTTCGTCACCAGCAACTGCGCGAACCCCATCGACAACGGCGAAGTGATCTCCGACTCGGGGCCGATGACGATCACGCACAGCGGCAGCAGCCTGAACATCGTCTACAGCGGAACCGAGAACACCTGCACGATGACTGGCAGCTACGCGCAGAGCGGCGGGCTCGGGTCGGCCGCGACGGCGATATCCTGCACGGGGGCGTTCGGTCCGATTTCCGGGACCTTCAATCTCGCCAACATGCAATGGGCGATCGCCGGCGGAACCGCCAACGTGAGCGGCCATCTGTCACTGGGCTGTGACTTCAGCGGCTCGATCGTTGGTGCGGTCCCGTCGAGGTGACCCGTCCGTCGGGCCTTAGGCAGCGTCTCCTTCGCGTGTCCCGATGTCCTTTGCCATCACATAGTCGTCCATGACGTAGCCGGCGCCGATGTCGACGACCACGGCTTCGCGGATTGCGAAGCCGTGCTTCTCGTAGGCGCGGATCGCCTGGACGTTGCGCTTGTTGACATTGAGGACCAGCGTGCGCGCTCCGGCATCGCGCGCGAGGGACTCGACCCGGGCGACCAGCCGTCCGCCGAGGCCCGCACGCTGCCTGGACTGCAGCACGTAGAGCTTGTCGAGCTTGGCCTCCGCGCGATCGTCGGTGACGTACCACGCGGCGAACCCGGCGAGCACGCCGTCGACGCTGGCGAGCTCGAGCCCGCGATCCTCGCCCGCGAGGAAGCCTTCCAGCACGGGCAGCGCGTAGCCGCGCTCGAGCATGTGCTCGATCTGGCCGGGCGTGATGATGCCGGGATAGTGCGCGCGCCAGATGACGCCGGCGAGGCGCCGGACGGCGGGCAGTTCGTCGCGGCGCGCGCGGCGGAGTTCGATCCGCGGTTCGGACACTGGGATTGGCGGCCGGCGAGGGAGGCGGCCGAGAATAGCACGCCGCGCCTCGCATCCCGCTGCACGACGGAGCTCGCAGGTAGAATGGGCCGCCATGGCTCCGCCCGCGAAACTCCCGCCGCGCCCCGTGCTGTGGCTGGTCTTCGCCGCGATCGCCGTCCTCGCGTTCGCGAATATCGGCAGCCGCGACCTCCTGCATCCCGACGAAGGGCGCTACGCCGAGATCGCGCGCGAGATGGCGGCGACCGGCGACTTCGTCACGCCGCGGCTCAACGGCCTCAAGTACTTCGAGAAGCCGCCGTTGCAGTACTGGATCACCGCCTTCGCATACCGGGCGTTCGGCGTACACGAGTGGACGGCCCGCCTGTGGCCCGCGGTCGCCGGGCTCGTCGCCGTCGCGGCGGTCGGCGTCGCCGGAGCGATGCTCGGCGGATGCGCGCTGGGAGCGTTCGCCGCCGTCGCGCTCGCGGGGACGCTCTGGCACGCCGGCATGGCGCAGATCCTCTCGCTCGACGCGGGGCTCGCGTGCTTCCTCGCGCTCGCGTTCGGCGCGCTCGCGGTCGCGCAGCAGCCGGAGCGAACGGCAGGGTCCCGGCGTCCGTGGATGTGGCTCGCGTGGGCGGCCCTCGCCGGCGCGACGCTGTCGAAGGGACCGATCGGTATCGTGCTGCCCGCCGGCGCCGTCGTCATCTACTCGGCGCTCTGCCGCGACTACGCGATCTGGCGGCGGCTGCACCTCGCCTCCGGCCTTGCGCTGTACCTTGTGCTGACCGCGCCCTGGTTCATCGCCGTCGCTCGCGTTAACGACGAGTTCCTCTCGTTCTTCTTCGTGCACGAGCACCTGGCCCGCTTCCTCACCGACGAGCACCGCCGAACCGGCGCTTGGTGGTACTTCGTCCCGCTCGCGCTCGCGGGCAGCCTGCCGTGGCTCGCATCGCTCGCGTACGGCGCCCCGCGCGCCTGGCGGGATCGCGGGACGCGGCCCGGCGCGTTCTCGTGGCGGCGGCTCGCGCTCGTCTGGGCGGCGTTCGTGTTCCTCTTCTTCAGCGCGTCCGGGTCGAAGCTGCCGTCGTACATCCTCCCGATGTTCGCGCCGCTCGCGCTCGTCGCCGCTGACCTGCTCCTCACGCTGCCGACGACGACGCTCGTCAGGCTCTCGCTGCCGGGGGCGATCCTCGCGTTCCTCGCCGCAGTGGCGGTCTTCGCGGGTTACGACCGCGTCGTCGATCACCTTTCGGGCGGGCCGCAGCCGGTCGAGATCCTCGCCGCGTACGGGCCGTGGCTCAAGGGCGCGGTCGCCGTCGCCGCGGGCGGAGCCATGGCAGCCGCCGTCGCCTTCGCGCTCGCGGATTCCTCGCCTCGCGCGCGGTTCACGGGCACCGCGCTCCTGTCGCTGTCGACCCTGGCGGCCGTCGTCATCGCGATTGCGGGCTTCGACGTGTTCAGCGCGACGCGGTCGACTTCGGCTATCCTCCGTGCCGCGCAGGCGGACGCGCCGTTCGCGCGCGGCGCCCCCGTCTACCAGATCGCGATGTACGACCAGACCGTTCCCTTCTACCTCGATCGCACGACGACGGTGGTCGCTTTCCGCGACGAGCTTGCGCTCGGCATCGACGCGGAGCCCGAGCGCCAGATCCCGACGGTCGCGCA
>DASQBO010000171.1:0-8996 GCA_035635175.1 Casimicrobiaceae bacterium
CGGTCGCCGGCGGCGTCGAAGCGCTTCAGCACGCGCGGCGACGAGGGCGTGCCGCTGCCCGCGTCGAACGCGTAGGCCCTAACGGTTCGCGTCGGCGTGTCGGCGTGGTACATCGTGGCGCCGTCGGGACTCCACGCGAGCCCGTTCGAGATCGTGAGGCCGCCGAACACCTCCGTCAGCCGGCCGTCGGGATCGAGCCGGTAGAGCGCGGCGGTCGCGGCGTCGCGCTGCTCGTTCATCGAACCTACGAAAAAGCGTCCCTGCGGATCGCAGCGGCCGTCGTTGAAGCGATGGTGCGCGGGGTCGTACGGCGCCGGCGCGATGCGCCGCGCGAGCGTGCCGTCGGCCTCCGCGAGATGGATGCCGTCGCGGAGCGCGACGACGAAGCCGCCGTCGCGCCGCAGCCCGAACGATCCGATCGAAGAGGGCATCGGCATCGTGCGGTTCGACCCCGTCGCCGGGTCGAAGCGGTTGAGCGAGGGCGTGTTGATGTCGACCCAGTAGAGCACGCGCTCGGCGGCCGACCACACCGGGCACTCGCCGAGACTCGCGCGCGCGTCGAGCACGCAGCGCGGCAGGGCAGCGTCGTCATAACCGGGGGAGCTCATGAGCGATGGACGGCGATCTCCATCGTACAAGAAAACGCGCCGCCGGGGCGGAGCGTGCGCGTGCCGGTGTCCTGCTCGCCGCGCGCGGCGCGATTGAATGCGTCGGTCATCTGCGTCGCCGGCTCGAGCGCGATGCATTCGCCGCCACCGGGTGCGTAGACGACGAGAAAGGAAGCTGCGCGATCGGCGGCGACGGTCACGCCGAGGCGCCGACCTTCGTCGCGCAGCGTCGCCACGCCCTCCCAGCCCGCGAACGCGTTGTCGATCGTCGTCGGGCCGGGGTCGCGCCCTGCGTCGAACGGTCCCTCCCGCAGCGCCGGCTTGAGCGTCGTCGGCAGCATCGTCGCGTCGGTCGCCCAGACCCCTGCGGCGCGGAACGCGAGCCGCGTCGCCGCGGTCCGGACGAAGAAGGGGTGAAAGCCGAGACCGAAGGGGAACGCTTCGCTCCCCGTGTTCGCAATCGTGAGCGTGATCGTGAGCGCGGCCCCCGCCGCGTCGGAGCGCAGCGCGAGCAGTTGCGTCGCGCGGAAGGCCCACGGCCACGCCCGCGCGCCGTCGCCGTCCGGCGAGTGATCGAAGACGAGGCGCGCCCGCGTCGCCGCCCGCGCCGCCACCGCCCACGGCCGCTGCCAGCCGACGCCGTGGATCGAATGCGGATGGTCGCCGAAATTCCGCGCGAGCACGTGCGCGCGCCCGGCGAACTCGAACCGGGCGTGCGCGATCCGGTTCGAGTACGGGACGAGCGGCCAGCCCGCGTGCGCGCGCACGTCGCGCGTGCCGGCCGGCGCGGGCCGGAGGACGTCCTGTCCGTCGAACGTGAACGACGCGATGGCCCCGCCCGTCCGCGGCGCGATCGCGACCCGTGCGGCGCCGGCGGCGAGCGCAACGGCGTCGTCCATCGCGCGCGGGGCTACCCGGCCTTCTTGCGCACCTGCGCGAGGTAGTCCTGTGCGCGGTTGACCATCATCCCCATGTCCGAGCTGACGGCGACCCACGAGTAGCCGTAGTCGAGGAACGTCGCGACGGTCTCGGGATTCTGGCCGACGATGCCGCACGGCTTGCCGAGGCGGCGGCACTCCTGCGCAGCGAAGCGGAGCTTGTCCTGCACGGCGGCAATGCCGGTGTCGCCGAGATGACCCATCGACGCGGCGAGGTCGTTCGGCCCGACGAAGATCGAGTCGACGCCGTCGACCGCGGCGATCGCCTCGAGCCGGCCGAGCGCCGCGAGCGTCTCGATCTGGACGATCACGCACATCTCGGCGTTCGCGGACTTGAGATAGTTCTTCACCGCGCCGAAGCGGCTGCCGCGATGCGTGCCGGCGACGCCGCGCACGCCGGCGGGCGGATAGCGGGTCGACGCGACCGCGCGCTTCGCCTCGTTCTCGTCCTGCACGAACGGAAACAGCACCGTCTGCGCGCCCGCGTCGAGGACGCGCTTCACCATCACCATGTCGTTCCACGGCGGCCGCACGATCGGCTGCGCGGGCGTGCCCGCGACGGTGCGCAGGATCTCGGTCATCTGCGGCACGTCGATCGGCGTGTGCTCGGTGTCGACGACGACGAAGTCGAAGCCCAGGCTCCCGAGCGCCTCGGCCGTGGCGGGCGAACCGCTCGACAGCCACGTGCCGACGGGCGTCTTGCCCGACGCGATCGCGCGCTTGAACAGGTTCACGGGCATGTCCATGGGTCCTCGCGTGGGTTGCTCGGTGCGGGCGGCCGCGTGGAGAGCGGCCGGGGTAAACGAAACGACCCGGGAATTCTACTGCCGCGCGCCGGGGGAGCCCACCATGGCGGTCTGCGCTCGCCCCGCCGCTGGATGCGGTGCCCATCCCCCGAGCGGTGCGGGCGGGGGTTGACAGGCTCAGCCGCGGCGAGTAATTTACCAAAAAGTTAATTAACCATCAGGTTTAGTAAATGCCGGTCGATCGCCTGAGCGTGACCTTCGCCGCCCTTGCCGACCCTACGCGCCGCGCGATCCTCGCGCGGCTCGCGAGCGGCGAGGCGTCGGTGAAGGAGCTCGCGGCACCGTTCGAGATCAGCGCGCCCGCCGTCACCAAGCACCTCAAGGTGCTGCAGCGCGCCGGACTCATCACGCGGAGTCGCGAAGCGCAGCGGCGGCCGTGCCGGCTCCGCGCGAAACCGCTGCGCGACGTCTCGACGTGGGTCGAGCACTACCGGCAGTTCTGGGAGGCCCGCATCGACCGGCTCGAGGAGTATCTGCGCGAGCTCCAGGGCAACGAGCGCAAGGGCCGCGGACAGAGCCGGGGCAGGCCCTGACGTGCCCGGTTTCGCACTGATCTGGAGGATGAGCATGCTCGACCAAAGCATTCCCGGGGTTGCCGCCGGCCGTGAGATCGTCGTCACGCGTGTGATCGACGCGCCGCGCGAGCTCGTTTTCGACGCGTTCACCGACCCGAAGCACGTGGGGCAGTGGTGGGGGCCGGACGGCTTCACGACGACGACGCACGCGATGGACGTGCGGCCGGGGGGCGTCTGGAAGTTCGTCATGCACGGCCCCGACGGCACCGACTACGGCAACCGGATCGTGTACGACGAAGTGGTGCGGCCCGAACGCCTGGTTTACCGCCACGAAGGCGAGGAAGGCGACGGGCCGGTCAAATTCACGACGACGGTGACCTTCGTCGCCGAGGGCCCGAAGACCCGGCTCACGATGCGCGCGGTGTTCGCGACGGCGGCCGAGCGTGCGCACGTCGCGGAGAAGTACGGCGCCGTCGAAGGCGCGCACCAGACCGTCGCCCGGCTGGCGGGCTACGTCGAGCGGACGAGCGGGCCGGCACCGGGCGGCGACTTCGTTCTGAGCCGCGAGCTCGACGCACCGCGCGCGCTCGTCTTCGAGGTCTGGACGCGGTCCGAGCACCTGCAGCGATGGTTCAGCCCCAAGGGCTTCACCGTGATCGCGGCGACGATGGACCTGCGGCCTGGCGGCTCCTATCACTACGGCATGAAAGCGCCGGATGGCAGGGAAGTGTGGGGCAAGTGGCTCATCCGCGAGATCGTGCCGCCCGAGCGCCTCGTGTTCATCGACACCTTCTCGAACCGGGAAGGCGGGCTCGCGCGGCACCCGTTCAACGAGAGCTGGCCGAGCCGGATGCTCTCGACGATCACCTTCGCCGAGCGCGCCGGCAAGACGACGGTCACCGTGCGCTGGTCACCGCACGAGGCGACGGCCGCCGAGCGCGCGACGTTCGACGCGGGGTACGACTCGATGCGAATGGGCTGGGGCGGGACGATGGAGCAGCTGACGGCGTATGTAGCGGCGCGAGCGGCGAGCTGGTCGGCCTCCGATCCTTCGGCGTAATTCGCCACCCGAGCGGTCGGCCTCGGAACGCGCTCCCGATTGCTCGCATCCCCCGCACGCGGGGGCCCCTGCTCGCCGGTCGCGCGTTCCCCCGCGACGTGCGGCTGCCTACGCGCCGGCTCGCTTCGCGACCGGCCAGAACGTGTCGAGCACCTGCAGGCGCGTCGCCTGCAGCCGCTCGGACACGACGCCCAGGAGTCGCAGCATCAGCGCGTAGCCGAACGCCGTGTCCTGCTCGCACATCGCGCGCAGGTCGGCGCCGGCGAAGCGCAGCGCGGTCGTCGTCTGCAGCGCGCGCGCCTGGAACAGCTTGCCCTTGTCCATCAGCACCGACGACCACCCGAGCTCGTCGCCCGCGGACAGGGTGTCGACGCGGAACGTCTGCCCGGGCGGCGCGATCTCGAGCGCAACGAGGCCCGAGACGATCAGGTAGAACTCGTAGCGCTCGTCGCCTTCGCGGAAGATGATCTCGTCGGCCTCGAAGCGTACGCGGGTCGCGAGCGCCGCGAGCTTCTCGACCTGCGCCGGCTCGAGCCCCTTCGCGAAAGGCTGCTGCTCGAGCAGCGGCATCACCGGATTCGTCGTCATGCGGGCCCTCCGTCGACATCGCGTAACCGCCTGTCTACGCCGGCCCGCGCCGGTGCGCAAGGGGTGCTGCGCCTGCCCCAAGGAAAACGCCGAGCGGCGCCCGGCGTGTCTCAGGCAACAAGGAAGGACCGCTAATTGGACGACGGCACTTTCTTCCAGCTCGCGTCGGGGTTGTACTCCTTCATCGCGCGCGCGAGCTTGTCGGTGTCCGGCCCGAGGTCTTTCTGCCAGACGACCTGGTCGCGGTCGACGATGAACGTCATCACGCCGGTGTCGCCCCATCGGGTGGGCCACGCGACGAAGGCGTAGCCGCCGGTCATGTCGCCCCTCACCACGTAACTCTTGGCGCCGCCGGGCGCATCCTTGCCCTGCGCCGCCAGCACCCGATAGCGATAGCCGTGGTAGCCGTCCTTCGGCGTCGCCTCCGCGACCAGCGGGCCAATCGGGCTCTCCGGTTCGCCCGGCTTCGATTTCCAGTACAGGCCGTCGCGAGCGCCCGGCGAGGACAGGATCTTCGCTGCGTAGTTCTGCCTGCCATTGCGGTCGCGGTCGAACTTGTAGTAGTCCTCCTGCGCGTCGGTCAGCGCGAGCGCGACCTGGATCGCAGCGAGTTCGTTGCGTCCGATCCGGCGAATGCGCATCTCGTCGGGTGCCGCCTTGGTGTCGAACGACCAGCCGGCCGCCGTCTTCACCAGCGGGATCGGCATCGTCCAGCCGTTCGTGCCGACCCCGAGATACGCCTTCGCGTCCCCGGCGGGAACAATCTTGTGCGACGTCGCCCACGCCTCGAGGAAGCGGGTCACGTCCTCGGCGTCTATGTGCGGCAGGTACTTCTTGTAGTCGGGCCCGACGACGACCTTGATCGCCTCTGTGTCGTGGCGCGCGACGCCGTCGACCAGGGCCTCGGCCGCGGCGTCGGGCGTCGGGTAGGTCTTCTGCGCGAGCGCGGAAGGCGAAAGGAGCCATGCGCCGGCCGCAAGCGCGAAACCGAGCGTGTGGCGGAGCGAAAACACGGAATGGTCGTGGTTGTTCATCTTGCGCTCCCGGTCACCGCCGCCCGCCGCCACGACCACCGCCACCACCCCCGCGGCCGCCGCCGCCGCCACCGCCACCGCGCGACACCCCGCCGCCTCCGCCGCCTCGGTTGTACGACTGCGCCGACTGCCGGCTCGCGCTGCCGCGATTGTATTCGGCTCCGGCCTGGCGGCTGTTGACGCCCTGGAACGCGTCGTTGCGCCCCCCGCCGCCACGTTGCTGCATCGGGCTCGGCGCGCTGATGTTGCCGCCGCCGCCGCGATCGAAGCTGCCCCCGCCCGGGCCGCCACGGTCAAGACCCTGGGAGCGCGCCTGCTGCTGCAGGTTGCCGCGGTTCGCATCGGACAGCGATGCGCGACTGGTGTCGACGCCGCGGCTCTGCAGCGACTGCTGCGCGCGAGCGCGATCCGCGTCCTGGCCCCGGTATTGCTGGCGGTCGGCGGCCCCCGCCTGCCGCTGCAGGTTCTGCCGCTGCGCGTCGCCGCCGCGGTAGCCCGTCCCCTTCCGGTTGTCGACGTTGTGCGACCACTTTGAATTGTTGAGGTTGCCGCGGTCGATCTGGTTGTTGCGGTTGATGTTGTTGTAACGGTTGACGTTCACGTTGACGTCGCCGTGGCCCCAGTTGCAGCCGCCCCAGAGCGCGTTGCCGACGCCGATCGCGACGCCCCAGGCGATGCCGGTCGTGACCGCCGCCGAGAACCAATAACCAGGCGGGTAGGGCACGTAGTACGGCGGATACGCCGGGTACGGCCAGGGCCCGTAGACATACGTCGGGTTGTACTGCGGCACGTAGACGACTTCGGGGTTCTTCTGCTCGATGACGATCACCTGCGGCGGCGAGGTCGCGGTGGGATCGGCCGGCGGCTCGGCCTTGACCGCGACCTGCTCGTTCGACTTGAGATTGCCCGCCTTCTGGGCGGCCGCACGCAGCCGCTGAACGGAATTCATCACGTCGTCAGGCTGCGCGAGGAACGCGTCACCCAGGTCCTTCACCCAGTCGGGTTTCTCGCCCATCATGATGGCGACCTGCGGGAATGCGACCAGCGACTGGACACTCGGATCCCAAGGTTGATCCTGGACTTTCTCGACGGCCGCGTCGCCCTTTTCCTCCGAATGCGCACGCGACCACTTCGCCGCCTCGGCGACGTCGGCCGGGTACGTCGAGGCCATCAGCACCTGCGCAAGAAGCGGATCGGGGTACAGCGCGATCTGCGCGGTGAGTTGGTCGAGCTGCTCGTTCGAGAACTGCTTGCCCGACGACTGCGCGACTGCGAGCGACGGGAGCGCGAGCGCCAGCGCGAAGAGTAGCCAGCGGAAAGGGTGATTGAGCCTGGTGAACACGGGAGCCCCCGAAAAGTCTGCGGCGCGACCAGTCCGCGAGGAGAACGGGAACCGGCGCAGAGGCTGATTATAGGCGATCTGCCGCGTCGAAATCCTGACAAAATCACTCGGTCCGGCGGGTGGAAACGTCCGGACAGCCCGCTTTCGCCTCGTCAGGCATGCGCCACGTCCTCGCCTCGCCCGATTTTCGCGACGGCTTCGCCGAAATGCTGCCGGCCTGCGCCGGGCTCGTCCCTTTCGGCCTCGTCTGCGGCGTCGGCGCGGCGGCCGCCGGCGCGGATTTCGCGGCCGCGCTCGGGATGAGCGCGATCATCTTCTCCGGCGCGGCACAGATCCTCGCCTCGCAGATGATCGCGGCGGGCGCACCGGTGGCAGTGGTCGTGCTGACCTGCGCGGTGCTGGGACTGCGCTTCCTCATGTACAGCGCGGCGATGGCGCCGGCGTTGAGGCCCCTGTCCGCGCGCTGGCAGCGGGCCGTCGCGTTCCTCCTGACCGACCAGGCTTTCGCCGCGTCGATCCGCAAGTTCGACTCGCACGGTGACGCGCGGCGTGGCGCGCTGCACTTCGCCGGCGGCGGGACCGCGCTCTGGGGCTTCTGGCAGGTCGACAACGTCGTCGGCTACTTCGCGGGCAACGTGATCCCCGCGGCGTGGTCGCTCGAGTTCACGGTGCCGCTCTGTTTCCTCGCGCTGCTGGCGCCGGCGCTCCGCAGCACGCCGCCGATCGTCGCCGCCGCGGTGGCCGGCGTTGCCGTGCTGGCGCTCGACGCGCTGCCGATGCGGCTGAATCTCGTCGCCGCGGGGGTGCTCGGCATCGTCGCGGGCACGATCGCGGAGCTCGTTCGGGAACGATGGAAGTCGCGCTGAAGCTGTGGATCGTGATCGTCGCCGTCGGCGCGCTCAACTACGCGTCGCGGCTGTCGTTCATCGCGTTCTTTGCGCGGAGGACGATGCCGCCGCTCCTGGCGCGTGCGCTCAGGTACGTGCCTGCGGCGATGCTCGCCGCGCTGATCGTGCCGATGATCGCCGCGCCGGCCGTCGGCGCGGACCCGTTCGACCCGAAGATTGCGGCGGCGCTCGTCGCCGGCGCCGTCGCGTGGACCACCCGGAGCACGCCGAAGACGCTCGCGGCGGGCATGCTCGCGCTGTGGCTTTTGCAGGCGCTTGCCGCGCGCATCGGCTAACATTCCGCTTCGTCCCGACGGAGCTCCCATGCGTTTCGAAGGCACCGACACCTACGTCGCCACCCCCGACCTGATGCTGGCGGTCAACGCGGCGATCGCGCTCGAGCGGCCGCTGCTCGTCAAGGGCGAGCCCGGCACCGGCAAGACGATGCTCGCGATCGAGGTCGCGCGCGCGCTCGAGCGGCCGCTGCTGCAGTGGCACATCAAGTCGACGACCAAGGCGCAGCAGGGCCTCTACGAGTACGACGCGGTGTCGCGGCTCCGCGACTCGCAGTTGGGCGACGAGCACGTCGCCGACATCGCGCACTACATCAAGCGCGGCGTGCTGTGGGAGGCGTTCGAGGCGGAGGCGCCGGCGGTCGTGCTGATCGACGAGATCGACAAGGCCGACATCGAGTTCCCGAACGACCTGTTGCGCGAGCTCGACCGGATGGAGTTCTACGTCTACGAGACGCAGCGCACCGTCGTCGCGCGGCACCGGCCGCTCGTTGTGATCACGTCGAACAACGAAAAGGAGCTGCCCGACGCGTTCCTCCGGCGCTGCTTCTTTCACTACATCCGCTTCCCCGACCGCGAGACGATGACGCGGATCGTCGACGTCCACTTCCCGGGCTTGAAGAAGACGCTGCTCGCCGAGGCGCTCGAGGTGTTCTTCGGGCTGCGCGAGGTGCCGGGGTTGAAGAAGAAGCCCTCGACCTCCGAGCTCCTCGACTGGCTGAAGCTGCTGCTCGCCGAGGACATCCCGCCCGAGGCGCTCCGCAGCTCCGACAAGAAGGTGCTGATTCCGCCGCTGCACGGCGCGCTGCTCAAGAACGAGCAGGACGTGCACCTGTTCGAGCGGGTGGCGTTCATGGCGCGGACGGGGCGGTAGCGATGTTGAACGGCGCGCCGCGCTTCGTCGAGCCCGTCACGCTGAGCGGCC
>DASQBO010000172.1:0-7167 GCA_035635175.1 Casimicrobiaceae bacterium
CCCAGCGCGACGATGCTGTAGAGCCCGATGTAGTTGCCGAGCGTCACCCAGAACGGCGGCGCAAGCAGCGGTACGCCGGCGAGGACCGCGATGAAGATCGCGTAGCCGACGACGCCGAGCGGCAGCCGCGAGCCCGCGCTCATTCCGCGGCGTCCGCATGTGGGCTGAGTCGCGTCGCGCCCCTCCTTCTGCCGCGCTCGGTCGCCCGCCCGCCGCCGCTCACTCGTCCTCCTCCTGGTGCCGAGTGGTGAGGCTGCGCCACAGGAGGACCGGGATAATGAGCGTGAACACGATGACTTCCTTGAAGGCGCTCGCCCAGAACGACGAGAACGCCTCGAGCAGCCCGACCAGAAGCGCGCCGCCCGCCGCGAGCGGGTAGCTCACGAGGCCGCCGATGATCGCGCCGACGAACCCCTTGAGGCTGATGAGGAACCCGGATTCGTAGTAGATCGTCGTGATGGGGCCGACGAGGACGCCCGAGAACGCGCAGAGGAGCGCGCCGAGCGCGAAGGTCAGCACGCCGGCGAGATCGGGCGGCACGCCGCAGAGCCGGGCTCCGACGCGATTGAGCGCGGTCGCCCGCAGCGCCTTGCCGTAGAGCGTGCGGCCGAAGAACAGCCAGAGCGCCGCGATCAGCGCGATGCTCGTCAGCACGACGAGCAGGCTCTGCACGCTGATCGTGATCCCGCCGACCTCGAATGACGCCGACGAAAACGCGGGCGTGCGCGACCCCTCGGCTCCGAAGAACCACAGGCCGAGCCCCGTCAACGCAAGGTGCACCGCCACCGACACGATGAGGAGGACGAGGACGCTCGCCTCGGCGAGCGGCTGGTAGACGATCCGGTACAGGAGCGGCCCCATCGGCGTGACCAGCCCGAGCGTCACCACGACCTGCGCCCAGAACGGGAGATCGGGCGCGGCCAGCCACCAGGCGGCGCCGGCGATCGCGAGCGGTAGGACCGTCCAGTTCAGCAGCGCCAGAGGGATGCGCGCGCCCTCGCCGCGACGTGCGCGGCTCCAGCTCTCCACGAGCCCCGCGACCACCGCCATGCCGCCCAGGAGCCAGACGGTGCCGGGGACCTGCCCGAGCTGCAGTCCGGCCAGAGTCAGCGTCCCGTACACGACGAACTCGCCCGATGGTATCCAGATCACCCGCGTGACCGCGAACACCAGCACCAGCGCGAGCGCGAGGAGCGCGTAGACGGCGCCGTTGGTGATGCCGTCCTGCGTCAGCAACGCGAAGATCGTGAGATCCATCCTGAGGCCGAAGAAGGGACCATGAAAAAGGGCCGGACGCAGGCCCTGCCCGCGTCCGGCCCCCGGGGTCAGCCGGATGCTACTTTGCCAGCACCCACTTGCCGTTTTCGATCTTGATCATCGTGCGCGCGCGATTGTCGAGCCCGTTGTGGTCCGAGGGACTCATCGTGAACACGCCGTGCGAAGCCACGACCTCCTTCTCGCCTTCCAGCGCGTCGCGCAACGCCGCACGGAACTCCTTCGTTCCCGGTTGTGCTTTCTTCAGCGCCTGCGGAATCGCATTGGCGAGCAGCACATACGAGTCCCACGCGTGGCCGCCGAAGGTCGAGCGCGAGTCCTTTCCGTACTTCGCCTCGTACTTCGTGATGTATTCGGCCGCCGACTTCTTGAGCGGGTTCGAGTCGGGCAGCTGCTCGTAGACCAGCATCGGGCCGATCGGAAGAAGTGTGCCGTCTCCGTCCTTGCCGACGACGCGCAGGAAGTCGTTGTTGCCAACGCCGTGCGTCTGGTAGATCTTGCCCTTGTAGCCGCGCGCGACCAGTTCCTTTTGCGGGGTCGCGCCCGGCGTGCCGGCGGCCGCGATCAGGATTGCGTCGGGCTTCGCCGCGACGAGCTTCAGCACCTGCCCCGTCACCGACGAGTCCGTGCGGTTGTACTTCTCCGTGGCGACGATCTTGATCCCGGCGGTCTGCGTCGAGTGGGTGATCTCGGAGAGCCAGCCGTCGCCGTAGGCGTCGGCGAAGCCGATGTAGCCCATCGTCTTCACGCCGTTCGCCTTCATGTGCACGGCGATCGCGTCCGCCATCAGCGCGTCGTTCTGCGGCGTCTTGAAGATCCACTTCGTCTTCGGGTTGCCGGGATCGACGATGCGCGCCGACGCCGCCATCGAGATCATCGGCGTCTCGGCGGCCGCAGCGACGTCGACCATTGCGAGCGAGTTCGGCGTGATCGTCGAGCCGACGACGACGTCGACCTTGTCCTCGGTGATCAACTTCTTCGTGTTCGTCACCGCCTTGGTCGTGTCGGACGCGTCGTCGAGGACGATCCAGTTGACCTTCTGGCCGGCGATCGTCGTCGGCAGCAGCTCGAACGTGTTCTTCTCGGGAATGCCGAGCGACGCGGCCGGTCCGGTCGCCGACAGGGTGACGCCGACGTTGATGTCGGCCTGCACCGGGGCGACGACCCCGGCAAGGGCCAGCGCGGCGGCAAGCGCCGGCAGCAGGGTGCGGACGTGCATGGAACCTCCTCCTAGAGCCTCGGTAGCGGGACGACGAAGCGAGTCACGGGCGGCCTTGCGGCAGTACGCCGGGAGCCGTCTCTCGCGCCGCCCGGCCTGCGGAGGGCGCGCCCGCGATTCGGCCGATTCTGTCAAAGCGCCCCCGCCCGGTCAACGCGGGTCCTTGATTTCAGACAAGGAATCGTCACACCGCGGACGGCGCCCGCGGGCCGGCTAACGCTTTACCGCGTCCCGGATCTCCCGGAGCAGCAAGACTTCCTCCGGCGGCGCGGCGGGAGCCTTCGGCTCCTCGCGGCGCAGCCGGTTGATCGCCCGCACCATCATGAAGATGATGAATGCGAGGATCACGAAATTGATCACGACAGTGATGAAGTTGCCGTAGGCGAGCAGCGGGACCCCGGCCTTGGTCAGCGCGTCGTAGGTCATGGGCCCCGTGTAGTTCGCCGGCGGCGGCGCGAGCATCACGAACATGTTGGAGAAATCGAGGCCGCCCGTCACGCGGCCCACGATCGGCATGATCAGGTCCTTGACCAGCGAGTCGACGATCTTGCCGAACGCGCCGCCGATGATCACGCCGACCGCGAGGTCGACCACGCTGCCCTTGACCGCGAATTCGCGGAACTCGCTCGCAAACGACATGGGACCTCCCGCTCGATCGCGGCGCTACACCGCCGCCTCTCCGCTCTCTCCGGTGCGGATCCGCACCACCTGCTCGACGGCGGTCACGAAGATCTTGCCGTCCCCAATCTTGCCCGTGCGCGCCGCCTTGACGATCGCCTCGATCGCGCGCTCGACGAGGCCGTCGGCGACGATCAGCTCGACCTTCACCTTGGGCAGGAAGTCGACGACGTACTCCGCGCCGCGGTAGAGCTCCGTGTGCCCTTTCTGCCGGCCGAAACCCTTCACCTCGGCGACGGTCAGACCGGTGACGCCGATCTCCGACAGCGCCTCGCGCACCTCGTCGAGCTTGAACGGCTTGATGATCGCTTCGATCTTCTTCATGGCGGGCGCCGGGCGTCAAAGACGCTAGCTTACACCACGCGCTACGCGCGCGGCGCGACGTCGTTCCATTCGGTCCACGCCGAAGTGATCGGATAGCGCCAGTCCTTGCCGAAGCCGCGCGGCGTGACGCGGATGCCCACGGCGGCCTGCCGCCGCTTGTACTCGCTCACCTTGATGAGGCGGACGACCTTGGCGACGTCGGCCGGAGCGAACCCCTGCGCGACGATCTCCGCGGGGCTCCGGTCCTGCTCGACGTACGCCTCGAGGATGCCATCGAGCGCGTCGTACGGGGGCAGCGAATCCTGGTCGAGCTGATCGGCGCGGAGCTCGGCCGACGGGGCCCGCGTGATGATCCGTTCCGGGATCACGCGGCCGAGCGCGTTCCGATATCGGCAGAGCCGGTACACCATCGTCTTGCTGATGTCCTTCAGCACCGCGAAGCCGCCCGCCATGTCGCCGTACAGCGTCGCGTAGCCGACCGCCATCTCCGATTTGTTGCCGGTCGTGAGCACGATCGAGCCGAACTTGTTCGACAGTGCCATCAGCATCGTGCCGCGGATGCGCGCCTGGATGTTCTCCTCCGTTGCGTCGGGCGGGAGGTCGCGAAGCTCGGGCGCGAGCGTCTCGAGGAAGGCGCCGAACACGGGCTCGATCGGGATCTCGTCGTAGCGCACGCCGAGCGTCCCGGCCATCGTCCGCGCGTCCTCGAGGCTCATCGGCCGCGTGTACGGCGAGGGCAGCATGACCGCGCGCACCGCGTCGCGGCCGAGCGCGTCGACCGCGACGGCGAGCACGAGCGCCGAATCGACCCCACCCGAGAGGCCGAGCAGCACGCCCGGGAAGCGGTTCTTGCGGACGTAGTCGCGCACACCCATCACGAGCGCCGCGTAGACGTGCGCTTCGAGACGGGCGTCGAGCGCGCCGCGCACCGGCTTCGGCACGCCCTCCTCGATCCGGACCAGCGCGACCGCCTCGTGCCACGCCGGCAGCTGCTGGACCACTTCGCCGCCGCTCCCGGTGACGAACGAGGCGCCGTCGAACACGAGCTCGTCCTGGCCGCCGACGCGGTTCACGTAGACGATCGGCAGCCCCGTCTCGCGCCCGCGGGCCCCGACGCGCTCGCGGCGCAGCGCCTGCTGCCTCGTGTGGTAGGGCGACCCGTTGGCGACGACGAGGAGCCGCGCGCCTGCCTCCCGCGCCTGGCGCGCCGGACCCGGGTACCAGACGTCCTCGCAGATGATGACGCCGCACGCGAGGCCGTCGACGTCGATCACGCAAGGGGCGTCGCCCGGCTCGAAATAGCGTTCCTCGTCGAAGACCGTGTAGTTCGGCAGGTACTGCTTGCGGTACGTCCGCGCAACGCGGCCGTCGGCGATCACCGCGAGCGCGTTGTAGCACTTGCCGCCTGCGCGCTCCGGAAAGCCGACGAGCACCGTCGTTCCCGCGACCGCGCCCGCGAGCGCCTTGAGCTCGCGCGCGCAAGCGTCGACGAACGCGGGCCGCAGGAGCAGGTCCTCCGGCGGGTAGCCGGGCAGCGACAGCTCGGGCGTGACGACGAGCCGCGCGCCGGCACGCTTCGCCTCGCCGGCCGCGCGGAGGATCGCGGCCGCGTTGCAGGGGAGATCGCCGATGACCTGATCGAGCTGCGCCACCGCGATGTGCATTAGGGTCTGCTCACGCTATGGGCGCGAACGCGAACGGGTGGCATGGCGCGCCGATCAAGGCGGACGACGAAGCGAAGACCGGGTGTCTTCGCGAGGAGGACAACGCCGAGCGGCGGCCCAGGACACCCGTTCCCTTCGGGTTGCTGCCGAAAACGCCCATCGCTGCGTTGCAAAGGCTCGCCGGGTTGACGACCCGCCTTCGCCCTCGCGCCTTGCGCTGGGCGTTTTCGGCTGAGCAACGCGTTCGTGTCCATAGCGTGAACAGGCCCTGAGATTCTAGCATCGGGCCGTCTTGCGTCCCGCGCGTCGCGCACGCGAGAATCGAGCGCATGGAGCTCGTCGTGCGCGACGACGTCGACGTCGCGTCCGTTTCCCCCGCCGATTGGGACGCGCTCGCGCCGGGCCAGCCGCTGCTCTCGCACGCCTTCCTCACCGCTCTCCACGCGACCGGCTGCGCGGCGCCCGCGACGGGCTGGCGGCCGTGCTACGCGACGGCGTGGCGCGGCGGCCGCCTCGCGGGCGCGCTGCCGCTCTATGCGAAATCGCACTCGTACGGCGAGTACGTCTTCGACTGGGCGTGGGCAGACGCCTTCCGCCGCCACGGGCGTCGCTACTACCCGAAGCTCGTCGCGGCGATTCCGTTCACTCCTGCGCCGGGACCGCGCCTGCTGGCGCCCGACGATGCGACGCGCGAGGCGCTGCTCGGGCACGCGCTCGACCGCCTGCGCTCCGCCACCCCCGGCGCGTCGTCGCTGCACGTCCTGTTTCCGACCGAGCGCGACTCGCGCACGTGCGAAGAAGCCGGCATGATCGTTCGGCACGGCGTCCAGTTCCGCTGGGCCAATCCCGGCTATCGCGACTTCGGCGACTACCTCGCGGCAATGAGCCACGACAAGCGCAAGAAGGTGAAGCAGGAGCGGCGGCGCGTGACCGAGGCCGGGGTCGCGTTCCGGCGGCTCGTCGGCCGCGACATCGACGTCGCGCACTGGGACTTCTTCGCGGACTGCTACGCGCGGACATATCGCGAGCACGGATCGACACCCTATCTCAGCCGCGCGTTCTTCGCGCGCATCGCGGCAACGATGCCGGACCACCTGCTGCTCGTCGTCGGCGAGCGCGGCGGCCGCCCGCTGTGCGCCGCGCTCGACGTGTTCGACGGCGGGACGCTGTGGGGCCGCTACTGGGGCACGCGGGACTACGTCCCCGGGCTGCACTTCGAAGCGTGCTACTACCAGGCGATCGAGTTCTGCATCGAGCGCCGGATCGCGCGCTTCGAGGGAGGCGCGCAGGGCGTGCACAAGCTCGCGCGCGGGCTCCTGCCGATCACGACGTCGTCCGCGCACGCCATCGCCGATCCAGAGTTCGCCGCGGCCATCGCCGAGTTCTGCGCGCGGGAGCGCTCCGACCTCGCGCACGTCGTGGACGAACTCGAAGCGGCGAGCCCGTTCAAGGACGGCGCCGGCGCCCCCGCGTGCTAGACTCGTCCCGCCCTCGCAACGACGTTTCCATGAGCGACACCGTTCTCCTCCGCCGCGACGGCGTCGTCGCCACGCTCACGCTCAACCGCCCCGAGGCGCTCAACACGCTGGACCTCGCGATGATCGACGCGCTCGTCGCGCGCACGGCCGAGGTGGCGGCGGACGACTCGCTGCGGGTCGTCGTCCTGCGCGGCGCGGGCAAGCACTTCATGGCGGGTGGCGACATCCACACCTTCGCGCGCGGGCTCGCGCAGCCTCCCCCCGAGCGCCGCATGGCCTTCCAGCGGCTGGTCGAGCGCGTGCACGCCGCGGTCGAGGCGCTGCACCGGATGCCGCACCCGGTCGTTTGCGTCGTGCACGGGGCGGTCGCCGGCATCGGCCTGTCGTTCATGAACGCGTGCGATCTCGTCGTCGCGTCGTCGGACGCCTACTTCACCTCCGCCTACCGGCACATCGCGCTCACGCCCGACGGCGGCGGCTCCTGGACGCTGCCGCGCCTCGTCGGGATGCGCAAGGCGATGGAGATCCT
>DASQBO010000173.1:0-8113 GCA_035635175.1 Casimicrobiaceae bacterium
CGTACTGCTTCCAGCTTGAATTCCCGTGTCAATTTCCGGCGCGGGGTGTAGTCCATCGAACACCTCCTCAACTTAGTATTGCCTCAATTGAGGTGTCCATCAAACGTGGGCAACTTCGGTTCGGCCAGAAGCGGACATAAGATGATCGATCGCCAATTGGATCTCGGCCCGAAATTGCGGGCGCCAAGTTGTGAGCGATTTACAGAGAAAGTCTATCGCGACGAGACATCAGTGCCGTTTTACTCCCGCGCACACCTTGAATGCCATCGGTAGCTCGAGCCCGTCGGCTGTACGGTGCTTGTCGGCGTGGCTGATGAACGCCGCGCGGATTCGATCACGAATCTCTGGGGTCTGCGCGTTGATGAGAGCGGAATTGCGTGCCATACACCCCATCGAGCCCGTCCATAGCGCCTCGGCATTGGGCAAATGCCACTTGAAGCCGTACGAGGCAACGGTGACACTCGAAAGTCCGGCGGATTCCAGCAACCTGTGGAAAGCGCCGTCCTCCGAGTAGCGAAAGAGCGGTGGGCCGGCCGGAAGCTCCGCCGCTGGCTTGGGGTTGACCTCCTCGAGGGCCGCGAGCAGCACGCCGTGCATCCGGTTTCGCGCTGGCACATCCCACCACGCGAACGCACACATGCTCCCCGCGCGAGCCACGCGGGCGCACTCGGCAACCGCAACCGGCGGGTCGGGAAAGTGCCCGATGCCAAATGCGCATACCACAGCGTCGAAGGCCCCGTCGTCGAAGGGCATCGAATCAACGCTCGCTTCGCAAAACGTGCAGCCGGGATTTAGTCGGCTGGCGAGTTCTAGCATACCGGGCGCGAGGTCCACGCCGGTGACGAAGGCCCCACGCCGGGCGGCGTGCGCCGCGACCACACCGGATCCACAGGCGACGTCGAGCACTCTCATGCGCGCGCTGACTTTGGCTGCTGCCAATAGCGGTTCTGCCGCGTGCTCCGTTACCGAGGCAAAGAAGGCGTGGTAAGTGCCGGCAAGCCGGTCGTGCGCGTTCCGCTCGAAATCGCTAAATGCATTCCGATCGAGTTCGTCGGACACGGTAGCCCTCCGGATGCAGTGACATTACCAGCATGAATTGCTCAGGGCGCTCGCATGGGTTGCGGATGCAACCGAGTTGACGCCGAGGGCGATTCGCGATTGGTGTCGCCCCACCGGCACGGCGCCTTTGTCCGCGGGTGGTTCGCAAGGTTGCGCACCGTCGCTTGTGAACATGCCCATCGCCCCTATCGTCGAACCCAGGCCCAA
Source organism: Casimicrobiaceae bacterium (assembly GCA_035635175.1). GTDB lineage: Bacteria > Pseudomonadota > Gammaproteobacteria > Burkholderiales > Casimicrobiaceae > CAIWHR01. Next base: position 1,267 of record DASQBO010000173.1, read on the forward strand.
GCGGGCCCATTGCCGGGCGCGATTGGTCAACGGCCGGCGTTCGCAATATTGCCAACCGGGGCCGATCGGGCTTCCCGCGGCGAGCCACGGCGCCACGCGTGGCGCGTCAGCCCTCCGCCGCGTGCAGCGCTTCCTCCGCCTGCCGGTCCGCGTGGTACGACGAGCGGACGAGCGCGCCCACCGCGGCGTGGCGAAATCCCATCGCGTACGCCTCGCGCTCGAACATCGCAAACGTGTCCGGGTGCACGTAGCGCAATACGGGGAGGTGCCCTTGCGTGGGCTGCAGATACTGCCCGATCGTCAGCATGTCGATCGCGTGCGCGCGCATGTCGCGCATCACCTCGACGATCTCGTCGTCGGTCTCGCCCAGGCCCACCATCAGCCCGGACTTCGTGGGAATGTCCGGGAACCGCGCCTTGAACGCCCGCAGGAGCGCGAGCGAGTGCGCGTAGTCGGCGCCGGGCCGCGCGACCTTGTAGAGCCGCGGCACCGTCTCGAGGTTGTGGTTCATCACGTCGGGCGGCGCCTGCGCGAGCACGTCGAGTGCGCGCTCCATTCGCCCGCGGAAGTCGGGCACGAGCACCTCGATGCGCGTCCGCGGCGAGCGCTCGCGCACCGCGCGGATGCAGTCGACGAAGTGCTGCGCGCCGCCGTCGCGAAGATCGTCGCGGTCCACGCTGGTGACGACGACGTAGCGGAGGTCCAGCGCGGCGATCGTCCGCGCGAGATTCGCGGGCTCCTCGGGGTCGAGCGGCAGCGGCCGGCCGTGGCCGACGTCGCAGAACGGGCAGCGCCGCGTGCAGACGTCGCCCATGATCATGAACGTGGCCGTGCCCTTGCCGAAGCACTCGCCGATGTTCGGGCAGGACGCCTCCTCGCACACCGTGTGCAGCCGGTGCTCGCGCAGGATCTGCTTGATCTCGTGGAAGCGCGGCGACGACGGTGCCCGCACGCGGATCCAGTCAGGCTTGCGCAGACGCTCCGCCGGCTGGACCTTGATCGGGATGCGCGCCGTCTTGGCGGCGCCCGTCTCCTTGACGCCGGGAGCCGCCGGCCGCGGCGCGTCGTCGCTCATGCGAGATGCGCGACGAGCCGCGGCGCGAGCTCCGCCCCCGCCGCCTCGACCGAGCGGACGACGCCCAGGTCGGCGAGCTGCGTGACGGCGAGCCCCTTGTAGCCGCAGGGGTCGATGTCGTGGAAAGGCGAGAGGTCCATCGCGACGTTGAGCGCCACGCCGTGGTAGGTGCAGCCGTTCTTCACGCGCAGCCCGAGCGCGGCGATCTTCGCTTCCCGGCCGTCGACCCGCGTGTAGACGCCGGGCGCCGCGGGCTTGCCCCAGGCGTCGACGCCGAGCGATCCCAGCCATTCTACTACCGCGGCCTCGATCGCCCGGACCATCGCGCGGATGCCGAGGCCGCGACGACGCAGGTCGATCATCAGGTAGGCGACGAGCTGACCCGGCCCGTGATAGGTCACCTGGCCGCCGCGGTCGATCGCGAGCACGGGGATCCCGTTGTCGCGGAGCAGATGCTCGCGGCGCCCGGCGAGCCCGAGCGTATAGACCGGATCGTGCTCGGTGAGCCAGATCTCGTCGGGCGTGTCCTCGCGGCGCGCGGCGGTGAATGCCTGCATCGCGCGCCACGTCGTCGCGCAGTCGGTGCGGCCGAGCGCGCGCGTCGTCACGCGCGAGGGTGTGGCGTTCATCGGCGCACGCGTCGCGTCCGCCGCGCGGGCGCGCGCGTCCGCGGCGGCGCCGTCTTCCACGCCGCCGCCGTGAACTCGAATTCGTCGCCCTGCAGCACGCCGGTCCGCTGCCAGACCACCCGCTCGCGCGTCACCGAGAGCATCCACGTCTGCTGCTCCAGGGGCAACGAAGGTCCGAACGCGGCGGGCGTCAGCACGCCGCCGCAGCCGCCGGCCTTCGGGTCGCGCACGGATTCGTAGCGGATGGCACCCACGCCCGCGTCCCGCGCGATGCGCGCGAAGCGCTGGCATCCTTCGTAGTCGTCGCGGCGCGTCCAGATTCCGGAATCGCGCGCGAAGGGGGGCCTCCGAAGATCGACGCATTGCGTCGCGATGCCCGTACGGAAGAGCGTCTGCGGCTTGGCCGGCATCGCCGCGATGTCCGGCGAGTCCTGCAGATGTCGCCACCGCCAATATCCCAGCTCGGCGCACGCCGTCCGGATCTCGTCCGCGCCGTAGAAGACGCCGGGATCGGCCGGACCGCGAAACCGCGATCCGCCCGGCGGCGGCGGGTAGCGGAAGGGCGTGAAAAGGAGCCAGTGCAACCTCCGCGCCATCGGCGGCACCGGCGGCTTGCTCTCCTCGAGCAGCCGTTCGAGGGTGTGCTGCTCGTCGAGCGTATCCACCAGGATCGCCGTGGAGACTACATGCTGCGCCTCGACGGCGCGCCAAAGGTCGAAGCGGGCCGCCGCGGCCTCAGACGCGACCGCGCGCGCCGTCCAGGTAATTGACGACACGGACGAGACCCTCGACGGAGCCGAGCAGGTCGATCGGACGGGCGGCGAGCGCGAGATTGTCGCTCGTCAGCCACGCGTGCGCCGCCGCCTCGTGGCCCCACAGCGCGTCGAGCGAGCGGAACAGGCGGACGAACAGGACCGCGAGCTCCCACTCCTTCGCCCGCTCCCGCGACAGCCGGTACTGGCCCGCGCAGAGGCGCGAAGCGGTCGCGTCGGACACCCCGAGGATGCGGCCCAGCTCGCGCTGCGAGAGCGCGAGCAGGCGCGCCGCGCGCACCGCCGCCTTGCTCAGCACCGAGGCCTCGGTCAGGGGCTGCGGTACAGCTGCGGGTCGGGGGGCTCTCGCCGCCACGGACCTTCTCCAGAAAACATCTTGCCAATAGTTTCCTGCAGAAGAGAACCGTTTGTCAACCCGGGCCTCCCGGACCGCGATCGCGCGGCACCGATCGCCGGATTCCTTGCGGGACTCCTCGTCTCGCGCTCGGCAGTGGCTCGGACACGTTCCCGCAACTTCCGTCACAGCACCATCGTCACCATCGGGTGGGACGTGAGATCGCGGTAGAGGTCGTCGAGCTGGGCGCGCGAGGTCGCGTGGATCGTGGCGGTCACGGACAGGTAGTTGCCCGCGCGGGAGCTGCGCATCTCGAGCGTCGCAGGATCGAAGTCCGGCGCGTGACGGCGCACGACGGCGACCACGGCCTGCGCGAAGCCGTCCTGCGTGCGCCCCATCACCTTGATCGGGAACTCGCACGGGAACTTGAGCGGCGATTCGGCGGCGGCGGGAGGAACGATCGGCATGGGCTCTCCGGAGCCGCGTAGGTGGGGGCGCCCCCGCTGCGGCGCAACCCCGGCCTGCCGTGGCCTAGGCGTCCTCGCGCGCGTACATGTACTCGCGCGTCCACGGATGCGGCAGTCGTCCGTCCGGCAGCGGCTTGCCGGCCAGGAGCTGCCACAGCGAGAGCCAGCCGCGCTCGAACGCGTGCGCCGATCCCGCGAGGTAGACGCGCCACACGCGGAACTTCTCCTCGCCGACCTCCGCGCGGGCCGCGGCGGCGTTCTGCTCGAGGCCGTCGAGCCAGCACCAGAGCGTCTTCGCATAGTGCTCGCGCAGCGCTTCGGCGTCGACGAGCTCGAGCCCGGAGCGCGCCATCCCTTCCGCGACGGTCGCGACGTGCGCGAGCTGACCGCCCGGGAACACGTACTCCTCCACGAAGTCGCCGATGCCGCTGCCGAGTCCGGAGCTGTCGAGCACGTTGTGCGTGATCCCGTGGTTCAGCACGAAGCCCCCGGGCTTGAGCACGCGGTGAATCTTGCCGAAGTACGCGGCATAGCGGCGCGGGCCGACGTGCTCGAACATGCCGATGCTCGCGATCTTGTCGTAGAGCTCGCCCTCGGGCAGGTCGAGGTAGTCGAGGAGCTGCACGCGCACGCGGCCCGCGAGGCCGCGCGCCGCGATCTCGCGCTCGACGTGCTCGAACTGGTGCTGAGACAGCGTGATGCCGGTCGCGTTGACGCCGTAATGCTGCGCGGCCCAGAACACGAGGCCGCCCCACCCGCAGCCGATGTCGAGAAACGATTCCCCGGGAGCGAGGCGCAGCTTGCGGCAGATGTGATCGAGCTTGCGCGCCTGCGCGTCGGCCAGCGAGTCGGCATCGCCGCGGAAATAGGCGCACGAGTACACCATCCGCGGGTCGAGCCAGAGCCGGTAGAACGCGTCGGAGACGTCGTAGTGGTGCTGGACGTTCTTCCTGTTGCTGCGCCGCTGATGCCAGAACGACCGCCAGCGCGCGCGCATCGTCTCGCGGCCATGCGCGACCGTCCCGACCATCGCCTCGGCGATGCCCAGGACACGCCGCGCGCCGCCCGTGAAATCGATCTCGTCCTTGACGTAGGCGCGCGCGAGGCGCCCGAGCTCGGGCGAGGCGAGCGCCCTCAGCGCCGCCCAGCTGCGAACGACGATCTCCGTTTCCGCGGCCGACGACAGCGGCACGCGGCCGCCGTCGGGCAGCACGAGGACCACGGGGAGATCGCGGCCGCCGTAACGATTCGCGATGATCTTCTGCAACGGCTCGGACATCGTCGCGTGCACGGTGGGAGGGCCCGGTCATTCTAATGCACCGCCCGCGCACTCCGAAAGACCGCGGCGGCCGCCCGCGGCAGCGCCGGCGCTGCTACCATCGACCGTTCCCGGTCCGTCCGAACCCCCGTGCCCCCGTCCGTCCCCCGTCGCCGCGCGCGCCCGGCGAAGCGCCCGTTCACGGCGCGCCAGTTCCGCGACGCGCTCGCGCAGTTCGCGACCGGCGTCACCATCATCGCGGTGCGCCGCGGCGACGGCCGCTACGTCGGCTTCACCGCGAACTCGTTCAATTCGGTTTCGCTCGAGCCGCCGCTCGTCGTGTGGAGCCTCAATCGCAGCGCCGAGAGCCTGGCCGCGTTCCAGGCGGCCGAGCGCTACGCGATCAACGTGCTCGCGCACGACCAGGTCGAGCTCGCTCGCCGCTTCTCGCGGCCGCACGTCGACCGCTTCTCGGGCGTCGCGTACCGGCTGGGCGCCGCCGACGCGCCGCTGATCGACGGCTGCATCGCGTGGTTCGAGTGCCGCCACCACGCGACGTACCGCACCGGCGACCACGTCCTCTTCCTGGGCGAGGTCGAGACGTGCGAGCGGCGGAGCGGACGCGGGCTCGTGTTTCACCACGGCCGCTACGGCACGACGCGTCCGCTGGAATGAGTTCCGCGTCGCGGTCGCCGAGGGGTATCGGAGGTTCGAGGCGGAGCCGCATCCGGAGCTCGTCTCGGCCATTCACCTCTACGACGGGGAGAGCGCCGACATCTACGTCGACAACTGCTGCCACGTGAACGCGCGCGGCGAGACGATGCTCGCCGAGTTCGTCGCGGCCCGCGTCCAGGATTGGTTGAAGCGGGTGTCGCGCTAGCCGCGCTTCTTCCGCTGGAAGATCGCGTGCACCTGGCGGAACAGGGGCCCGGGCCTCCCCCCGCCGAAGGGCGCGCCGTCGAGCGTGGTGACGGCGAGGACCTCCTTGGTCGACGACGAGAGCCACATCTCGTCGGCCGCGAGCGCCTCCGCGCGCCCGATCGGCCGCTGCTCGAACGGCAATCCCGCCTCGCGCGCGAACTCCTCCGCAGCGTCGTACGTGATGCCGGGCAGGATCAGGTTGTCCTTCGGCGGCGCCACGATGACTTCGCGGGTGACGATCAGCACGTTCGACGCCGACGCCTCGGTGAGCCATCCGTCGCGGAACATCACGGTCTCGATCGCGCCGGAGTCGGCCGCGAGCTGCCGCATCAGCACGTTGCCCACGAGCGAGATCGTCTTGAGATCGCAGCGGTGCCAGCGGTTGTCCTCGGCGGTGACGACGGCGACGCCGCGCTCGACCTGCTCCGCCGAGGGCGTCGCGAGCGGATTGCTCATCATGAACACGGTCGGCGCGACGCCGGCCGGGAACGCGTGATCCCGCTTCGCGACGCCGCGCGTCACCTGGAAGTAGACGCCCTGGTCGTCGAACGGCTGCTTCGCGACGAGCTCCGCCACGAGCTCGCTCCATTCGGGCACGGTGTGCGGATTCGCGAGCCTGATGCCGTCGAGGCTTCGCTGAAGGCGGGCGAGATGATGCGGCAAGCGGAACGGGCGGCGACCATAGACAGGGATCAGCTCGTACACGCCGTCCCCGTAGATGAAGCCGCGGTCCAGCACGGGGACCTTCGCCTCCTCGAGGGGCAGGAAGTCGCCGTTCAGGTAGACGATCATCGCGCGCTCCGGGCGGGCGTCACTTGAACCACAGCCGCACGGTGTCCCACGCGCGGCCGAGGATCCCGGCCTGCGGCACGTCGGCGAGCGCGACCATCGGAAGCTCGGCGAGCGTCCGCCCTTCGAGCGCGACCTTGACGGTGCCAACGCGCTGGCCGTGCACGACCGGGGCGACGAGCGGCTCCGTCGCCGTCATCGTGAGCTCGAGCGAGGCGGCCTTGCCCTTCGGCAGCGCCAGGTACTGATCGGCGAAGAATCCCGCGGCCACGCTGGACTCGGCGCCCTTCCAGACGCGCAGCGACTGCACGGGCTTGCCCGACTGGTAGAGCTGCACGGTGTCGAACGCCTGGAAGCCGTAGTTCAGGAGCTTCTCGCTCTCGGATGCGCGCGCGGCGTCGGAGGCCGCGCCGAGAACGACCGACACGAGCCGGCGCTCGCCGCGCTTCGCGGACGCGATCAGGCACCAGCCGGCGCCCTCGGTGTGCCCGGTCTTCATTCCATCGACGTTCGGATCGACCCACAGCAGCCGATTGCGGTTCGGCTGCGTGATGCTGTTGTAGCGGTATTCGCGCAGCGAGTAGAGCGGGTAGTACTCGGG
>DASQBO010000174.1:0-7916 GCA_035635175.1 Casimicrobiaceae bacterium
GATCGCGCGACCATCGGCGGCAGCGACGAGAATGTCGAGATCGCCGACCGTGTCGCGCATCCGCCGGTAGCTTCCGGCGACGGCGACGCGGTCGACCCCGGGCACGGATTCGAGATGCCCGACGATCGCGTCGGCGTATTCGGCGGCGACCGCGAGCTTGAAGCGCTGCTCCTTGGACACGTGCGCGGCGACGGCCTCCTCGATGTTGCGCTCCACTTTCTCGCCGAAGCCGTGGAGCTCGCGGATGCGGCGATCGCGGGCGGCGCGCAGCACCTGCTCGGGCGTCTGCACGTCGAGGTCGTGCCACAGCGTCTTCACGCGTTTCGGGCCGAGCCCCGGCACCTTGAGGAGCTCGGTGACCGCGGGGGGCATCTCGCGGCGCAGGTGCTCCAGCACGTCGCAGCTTCCCCTCGTCGCGAGCTCGCCGATCTTGCCGGCGAGGTCGGCGCCGATGCCCGGCGTGCCGGCGAGCGTCTCCCCGCGCTCGGTGATCTGCGTCACGTCGCGCTGCAGGTCCTGCACGATGCGCGCGGCGTTGCGATACGCGCGGATGCGAAACGGGTTGCCGCCCTCGATCTCCAGGCGGTCGGCGATCTCCGCGAGCAGGGCGGCGACGGCGAGGTTCCGGACGGGCATGTCAGGCGATCCGAAGTCGTCGGGGAAGAGCGAAGCCTCGGCGTCGACAGGCGCCGTCCACGAGTCCGGAGCGCCGGTCAGGAAAAGGCTCGGTCCATCTCGCGCACGAATTCCGGCAAGCGTTCCTTCGGCAGATGGTTGATGCCGGCAGCGCCGACGCGTCCGCCGCCGGTGGGGAATTTCCGGCACAACGCATCGGCGCCCGTGGTCTTGACGAGCGGCGTCCGCACGCTCACCGTATACCCGTGTTGGGCGTTGGGCGTCAGCACGGCATGCGCGAGATCCGGAATGCTACTGGCGAGCTCGTTGGCGAAGCTGCCGCGGACACGGCGGCTCCACGGCTCGTCGGGAAGAATGTAGATCGTCGCGCCCGGGAGTGCGAGCTCGGGCTCCGCCAACTGCGCCATTCGCAGGTCTTCGCGCCGGCACTCGTGGATCTGGCGGTAGATCGGCTCGCTGCGCATGAACTGGAACGGATCGGCGTAACGCGCGAGCACTCGGTACAGCGCGGTCGGATGCACGATCAGATCGGCCTCCACGTCGGCGTAGGCGTTGTAGGCGAGGGCCTCGCCGAGCTCCTGGAGCTCCGCGAGCTGCGATCCACGGAGTTCGAGCGGGTCGGCGAGCTCGGCTGCCGCGCGTCGGAGGTTGTCGCCGAACGCGGCGACGACCGCCCAGATCCGGTAGGTTCCGCCGAGATGCCGATCGACCAGGATCCCGGTGCATACGCCCGGCGACGTGTCGATCGCGACGGTGAGGTTGGGGTGCGCGGGAAGCTCGCCGGCGAAGTGGTGATCGAAGTACTCGATCCGCACTCCGCGTTCGAGCAGCCCGAACAGCGCCGGACGGTTGGCCGCGAGCGAAACGTCGAGCACCGTGACCGAATCGCCGGGGCCCGCGCGGCGGACGCGCTGCAGCAGAGCGACGTCGCGCTTGACCCCGCTCACGAGCACGCCATCGATCGGCGCGGCGAGGCGCAGCTGATGCAGGGCGCACAGGCCGTCGGCGTCGCCGTTGAAGACGTCGAAATGGGTCATGCTCTCAGCCCGCGGCCCCCGATCGGGCGCAGCCTGGTCGGGCCTCGCGCCGCGCGCGGAAAGGAAGATCCGGATGACCGATGACGATCCGATGCTGTTTGCGCTCGCGGCGAGCCGACCGTTCGCCGAGGCCGTGAGCCGCGCGCTTGCCGTGCCTCTCGCTGCACACGAGGAGCGCGAGTTCGAGGATGGCGAGCACAAGACGCGACCCCTGGTCAACGTGCGCGGCCGGGACGTCTACGTGGTCGAATCGCTGTACGGCGAGGCGAGGCAGAGCGCGAACGACAAGCTCGTGCGGCTGCTGTTCTTCCTCGGTGCGCTCAAGGACGCCTCCGCGCGCAGGGTCACGGCGGTCGTGCCGTACCTCGCGTATGCGCGCAAGGACCGCAAGAGCAAGGCGCGCGATCCGGTTTCGACGCGCTACGTCGCCCAGCTGTTCGAAGCCCTCGGCACCGACTGCGTGATGACGCTGGACGTGCACAATCTCGCGGCGTTCCAGAACGCCTTCCGCTGCCGGACCGAGCACCTCGAGGCCAATCCGCTGTTCGTGAGTCATTTCGCGGATCGGCTCCGGGGCGCGCAGGTCAGCGTCGTCTCGCCGGACGCGGGAGGCATCAAGCGCGCCGAGGCGTTTCGACAGCGGCTGGGTGCGGCGCTCGGCCAGCCCGTCGGCGCTGCGTTCGCCGAAAAATACCGCAGCGACGGCAGGGTGAGCGGCGAAGCGCTGGTGGGCGACGTCGCCGGCAAGGTGGCGATCGTCATCGACGACCTGATCAGCGGCGGCGCCACGATTGCGCGGGCGGCCGAGGCTTGCAGGAACCGGGGCGCGCGCAGCGTGCTTGCGGCCGCATCGCACGGCCTGTTCGCGGCGACCGCCCATGCGACCCTCGCGTCGAGCTGCGTCGAGCAGATCGTCGTGACCGACACCGTTCCGCCGGCGCGCGTGACCGATTCCGGGCTTCGGGCGAAGCTCGTCGTCGTGAGCGTCGCGAGCCTGTTCGCCGAAGCGATCAGGAGGCTTCATGCCGGAGGGTCGATCGTGGAGCTCCTGGAGTCCTGACATGGGCGGGCGCGCGGTCATCGACACTGCTCGGCGTGTTCGCTCGCGAGACGAAGGTACGCACGGGCCTGCGAGGGCCAAAGGGCGGTGTCGCGCAGCGCGGGCTCTCTGACGTGCCAAAGCGCGATCTTCGCGCGCATGCACGCGCGATGGCTCTGGTAGAAGTGCACGAGCATCGCCGGCGGTGCGTCGCCGCTGAACTCGGTGTACGCGTCCAGGATCGTCCGCTTGAGCCCGGGGTCGCCGAGGCGCTCGCATTCGAGCGCGAGGAAAGCGAGCTCGTCGGCCGGATCGAGGATGCGGAAATCGCGCGAGAATTCGAGGCAGTCGATGATCTGCGGTTCCGGCAGAAGGCAGACGTGCTCGGGTCGCAGGTCGCCGTGGCCTTCGACGATGCGTCGGTTGCGGGCCCGCTCGTTGAACGGCGCCGCTTCGCGCTCGAGCAGTGTAGCGAGCCGCGCGCACGTAGGCGCGAACAGGTCGACCGGCAGCGCGAATTCGGGTGCGTAGAGCGCGGCGAGGTTGCCGGCGATCTCCGTGGCCAGACGATTGCGGTACGCATCCGGCGCGATCGCGACCGGAGGGCCCGCGCTGTAGAACGAGCAAAGCTTGCGGATCGCATTGCGGACGTCCTCGACGGGCACGCGCTTGCTGCGGATCGCGTGGTCGAGCATGCGTTCCCGGGGAAGGCGAAGCATGCGCACGAGCCAGTCGACGACGGCGCCTCCCGGCCCGAGGCGAAGCCGCCCGGCGGCGTCCTGCGTCAGCGCCACGGTGTCGAGGTAGACGCCGTGCGTGAGGCGCCGGTTGAGGCGCACCTCCTCGACGCAGTGCCGGTGCCGGAGGCTCTCGGTGCTGAAATCGAGATAGTCGTAACGCACCGGCTTCTTCAGCTTCCAGGCATGCCGATCCGTCAGGAAGACCCACGACATGTGCGTTTCGATCGCCTCGATGGGTCCCGTCGGATCGGGATAGCTTCCCGGCTGGGACAGGAACGCCACCTTGGCCGCGAGGCCCGCGTCATCTAACGTTGCAGCCTCGCTGCGCGCGGCGATGAGCCGCGACTCGTCGCTTCGGTGGTCGACCGTGGCGGAAACCGTCATCGCACGCCTGCCAGCGTCGCGCTCATTATGGCCGGTCCACGCGGGAGCCTGTTGACCGGAATCATGTTTCGGCTTCGCGATCGGATTCCCGGGATCGATGACCGCACTGCGGTGCGCGATCGAGACCGAGCGTGGCCGGCCGAGTGGGCAACCGCCGACGCGCCTTCGCAGCGTCAGCCGCGACGAGCGCCTACTTCCGGGTCTGGAACTCGCGCTGGCGGCTGCGGCCGGCGAGATCGGACAGTTCGGTCAGCTGCGTTGCGAGTCGCGGCAGCAAGTCGTCGGTGGTGACGATCCCGATCAGCGTTCCGGCCGCGTCGACGACCGGTGTGCGCCGCACGCCCCTCGCCGCCATCAGCCGGACGACATCGGCGCAACTGTCGCGTTCTTCCGCGCTCGTGAGATGGCCGATCAGGAGATCGCTTAGTTTGATCGCCTTCGCATCGAGTCCCGGGGCTACCACCTCGACGACGAGGTCGCGATCGGTGACGATGCCCAGAGGCCTTCGCCGCCCGTCGGAATCGTCGACGACCACCAGGTCGCCGACGTGATGATGGCGCATCAGGTTGGCGGCTTCGGCTACGGTGGTGTCCCGGGTGGCGCAGACGACGTTGCGATTGCAGATTTCGCCGATGGTCATGGGAAGAATCTCCGCTTACGGGAGTGCATTGAGGCGGGTCTGCGCTCAGCGCCGGTGGCGCCCGCCCATCGCGGCGGGTTCGGCGATCACGTCCTCGTGCCCGCTGTCGATGGTCGGCCAATCGTCGACGACGCCCTCGGCCTCCGTCGCGCCCCGGGACTCGCCGTCCTCGGCGAGAAGCGACTCCGGAAGCGCGTCTTCGTAGTCGTCGTTCGGCGCGCCGGTCGGCTGCCCCGCCGCCGGGCGCGCGCGCGATGCGGTCCGCGCGGCGGCACCTTGCGTCGCCGCGACGTGGGTCTTCACGTCGCCGCGTTGCACGCGCGCCACGTCTTCCAGGCGCCGCGTGACGGCATCGAACGCATCGCGCACGGCGACGTGCGCGTCCTCTCCGTGGTCGCGGTTGACCACGATATCGTGCCCCGGAATGCGCACCTCGACGCGAACGTTGTACCAGAAGCCCTGCCTGTGATGGCGGCGCAGCTCGTCGACCGTGACCTGACAGCTCGTGATGTTGGAGTGGAATTCCTCGAGCTTGGCGGCGCGCTGCCGGATCCGCGTCTCGAGCGCATCGGACTGCGGAATGTGGCGCATCGTGATCTTGAGCGGTACTTGCATGTCGCCTCCCGACGTGGCAGGGCGCATCGTCTCGCGCCCTCAAGACTACGCTACGCGCGGGCACGCGCGGCATCTTGATCTTCGTCAACGCGGCGCACGAGGTACGCCCCGCGGATCCGCGGCGCTGCCGAGCAGGGCGACGACCATCCGGGGGCGTTGCGGTGAACGGCATCGGGATGAGCCTGGCCGGCTTCCGCGAACGGACGGATGTCGGGATGGCCCCGCCCGTTCGGAAGGTCATCGCGCCGGCCTGAACCCGCGGGCGGCAAAACTGATAGAGTGGCGCGCTGTAAGGGGACTGCCTGGGGAGGCGGGACTGACCGTGGAAACGATAGCCTGTCCCGATTGCGATCTGCTGCAGCGCGTTCCGCCGGTGCCGCCCGGCGGCAAGGCGCGCTGCCCGCGGTGCGGGGAAACGCTCGTCAACGAGCGCGCCGACCCGCTCGACCGGCCTCTCGCGCTGACCATCGCGGCGTCGATTGCGCTTCTCATCGCCAACACCGCCCCGCTGATGGGGCTCTCGGCGGTCGGTCGCGAGTCCAGCACCACGATCATCGGCGGTGCCCGCGAGATGTGGCTGCAGGGCAGCGAGTTCACCGCGATCATCGTGGCGTTCTGCGCGGTCATTGCGCCCGCGGCGCACATGCTGTTCATGATCGTCGTCCTGCTCGCGGTACGGCGGCCTCCCGCGCCCCGCTGGATCGGCGAGATGCTGCGCTCGGCGCATTTCGTGGAGCCGTGGTCGATGACCGAGGTCATGATGCTCGGCATCCTGGTCGCGCTGGTGAAGATCGCTCAGCTTGCGACCGTCATTCCGGGCATCGGGATGTACGCGGCGGGTGCCTTCGTGTTGCTGGTGGCCGCGGTCATGGCCAGCTTCGACCCGCGCGAGGTGTGGAAACGGGTCGAGTGGGCCGACGGAGCGCCGCCGCCGGAGTCTTTGCGCATGGCGTCCGATGCGGGGCGCTCCCGATGACCGGCCGCGCGCTCGCCGCCGCCGAAGCGGGAGTGGTCGCCTGCTCGACCTGCCGCCTGCTTTCGCGACCCGCACACCCCTCGACCCCGGGGTACTGCCCGCGCTGCGGCACGGCGCTCGAATGGCGGCACCCCAACTCCGTTCAGTACACCTGGGCGCTCATCGTCGCGGCCGCGATCTGCTACGTCCCCGCGAACATGCTGCCGGTGCTGACGACCACCGCGCTGGGAGCGACCGAGTCGGACACGATCATGGGAGGGGTGATCTTCCTCTACGAGTCGGGGTCGTGGCCCCTGGCGCTCATCGTGTTCGTCGCGAGCATCGTGATCCCGCTGGGCAAGCTGGTCGCGCTCGCGTATCTGCTGATCACGATCCAGCGCGGCTCGCTCAGGAACATGCACGACCGCACGCGCATCTACTATCTCATCGAGTTCGTCGGCCGCTGGTCGATGCTCGACGTGTTCGTCGACGCCTTCATCGTCGCCCTCGTGCAGCTCAAGCCGCTGATGTCCGTCGAGCCCGGCCTGGGAGTGGTCTTCTTCATGGCCGTCGTGGTGCTGACGATGCTCGCGGCTCAAACCTTCGACCCTCGCCTGATCTGGGACTCGGCGCGCGCCCCGCAGGTGCGCCGTGGCTGAGGCCGACGAGTTCGACCGCCTGCCCCAGGCGACCGTCGTGCCGCCGAAGCGCGGGCGCATCTCGGTCATCTGGGTCATCCCGATCCTCGCCGCCGTGGTGGCCGTCGGAATTGCCGTCCAGCGCATCCTGAGCGAAGGCCCGAGCGTCACGATCGTCTTCACCGCCGCGGAAGGCATCGAGCCGGGCAAGACCGTCGTCAAGTACAAGGACGTGGCCATCGGCAAGGTCACGGCGATGCGCCTCAGCAACAACTTCCGCAAGGTGGAAGTCACGGTGAAGGTCCAGAAGCACGCGGCGCCGCTGATGGTGGACGACGCGAAATTCTGGGTCGTCCGGCCGAGCATCAGCCTGAGCGGGATCTCCGGGCTCAGCACGCTGCTCTCGGGCAACTACATCGGTTTCGAGCCGGGGACGTCGGAAACCACCCAGGATTTCTTCATCGGGCTCGACGAGGCTCCGGTCATCACGGAGAAGCGGGGCCGGCAATTCTTTCTCAAGGCGGAGGACCTGGGATCGTTGGACATCGGGTCGCCGATCTACTACCGGCGCCTGCCCGTCGGCGAGATCATCGGCTACGATCTCACGCCCGAGGGCAACGCGGTGCAGATGAAGATCTTCGTGCGGGCCCCTTACGACAAGTACGTGTATCCGGGCACCCGCTTCTGGACCGCGAGCGGCATCGACGTGTCGGTGGGGGCGGACGGGGTGAACGTGCGCACCGAGTCGCTGGTGGCGCTTCTCGTCGGCGGCGTCTCGTTCGACGTGCCGCCGTTCGAAAGGCGAGTCGAGCCGGCCGCGCCGGACACGGTGTTCACGCTCTACGGCGACCGCAACACGGCGATGAAGGCGCCGGATCCGAGCGTCAAGCACTACGCGCTCTATTTCAGCGAGTCGCTGCGCGGGCTCTCCGTGGGCGCGCCGGTGACCTTCCTCGGGCTCCCCGCCGGCGAGGTCACGAGCGTCGGTCTCGCGTTCGACGCCGCGAAGGGGACGATTCGACCGCGCGTCGTCGTCGCGTTCTCCCCCGAGCGCCTGATGGGCCATGCGAACGCGAAAGCGGAGGCGCGCAATCTCGCCGACGCCTTGCAGGACGAGCAGAAGCGCCGCGCCTTCGTCCGGCGCCTGGTGGAGGAGCGCGGGTTGCGCGCGCAGCTCCGAAGCGGCAGCCTGCTGACCGGGCAGCTCTACGTGGCGTTCGACTATTACCCGA
>DASQBO010000175.1:0-14923 GCA_035635175.1 Casimicrobiaceae bacterium
CGCCGGCATGACGATGGGGATCGTCAACGCGGGGCAGCTCGGCGTGTACGACGAGATTCCGGCCGAGTTGAGGGAGCGCGTCGAGGACGTCGTGCTGAACCGCCGGCCCGACGCGACGGAGCGCCTCGTGAGCTTCGCCGAGACCGTGAAGGCGGAAGGCAAGGCGGTCGCCGAGGATCTTGCGTGGCGCGCGGGCACCGTCGAGGAGCGCCTCGCTCACGCGCTCGTCCGCGGCATCACGACGCACATCGTCGAGGACACGGAGGAGGCGCGGCGCCGGTTCGCGCGCCCGATCCAGGTGATCGAAGGCCCGCTGATGGCCGGGATGAACATCGTCGGCGACCTCTTCGGCGCGGGGAAGATGTTCCTGCCGCAGGTCGTCAAGAGCGCACGCGTGATGAAGCAGGCGGTCGCGCACCTCGTCCCGTTCATCGAGGCCGAGAAGGCAGCGTCGGGCGTCGCAGGCAAGCCGAAGGGCAGCGTCGTGATGGCCACGGTCAAGGGGGACGTCCACGACATCGGCAAGAACATCGTCGGCGTCGTCCTCCAGTGCAACAACTTCGAGGTGCTCGACCTGGGCGTCATGGTGCCGGCGCAGAAGATCCTCGACACCGCCGCCGAGCGAGGCGCGGACCTCGTCGGGCTCTCGGGCCTCATCACCCCGTCGCTCGAGGAGATGGCGCACGTCGCGCACGAGATGCAGCGGCGCGGGATGACGCAGCCGCTCCTGATCGGCGGCGCGACGACCTCGCGCGTGCACACCGCGGTCAAGATCGCGCCGAATTACGGCGGCGTAACCGTGTACGTTCCCGACGCGTCCCGCGCGGTCGCCGTCGCGTCGAGCCTGCTTTCCGACGAGCTGAAAGCGGGGTACGTCGCCGAGGTCGCCGCCGACTACGAGCGGATCCGCGCGCAGCACGCGCAGAAGAAGGGACCGGCGCTGCTGACGCTCGAGGCGGCGCGTGCCAACGCGTTCCGCGCCGACTGGGCGCACTACGCGCCGCCGGTGCCGACGTTCGTGGGCCGGCGCGAGATCCGCAACCTCGACCTGCGCGAGCTCGTCCCGATGATCGACTGGGGCCCGTTCTTCCAGACGTGGGAGCTCTCGGGCCCGTATCCGGCGATCCTCGACGACCCCGTCGTGGGTCCCGCCGCGCGCAGCGCGCTCGCGGACGGGCAGGCGATGCTGAGACGCGTCGTCGAAGGTCGCTGGCTCACCGCGAGCGGCGTCGTCGCGCTGCTTCCGGCGAGCTCCGTCGGCGACGACATCGTCCTCTACGCCGACGATTCGCGGCAGCGCGTCGCGCTCACGTGGCACAACCGGCGCCAGCAGAACGAGCGACCCTCGGGAAAACCGAACTACTGCCTCGCCGATTTCGTCGCGCCCGCGGCGTCGGGGCTCGCCGACTATCTCGGCGCCTTCGCGGTGACGGCGGGCCTCGGCATCGAGCGCAAGCTCGCCGAATTCGAGGCGGTGCACGACGACTACAGCGCCATCATGCTGAAGGCGCTGGCGGACCGGCTCGCCGAGGCGTTTGCCGAGTGGCTGCACCGCAAAGTGCGCCGCGAGCTCTGGGGCTACGCGCGCGATGAATCGCTCGACAACGCCGCGCTGATCAACGAGGAGTATCGCGGCATCCGTCCCGCCCCCGGCTATCCGGCATGCCCCGACCACGCGGTGAAGGCGCCGCTGTTCGAGCTTCTCCGCGCGTCGGAGATCGGGATGACGCTGACCGAGAGCCAGGCGATGCTGCCGGCGGCCTCGGTGTCGGGCTTCTACTTCGCGCACCCGGAGGCCACGTATTTCGCGGTGGGTCCCATTGGCGCGGACCAGGAGGCCGACCTCGCGCGTCGGGCCAAGGCGACAGTCTGATGACAATGTCATCGACTCGCGGAACTTCGGACGCCGGAGGTGAACCAATGAGTTTCGGCCCGCCCGCCGGGAGGCTGCGCCGAGCCGCAAAGAAGAGGGAGACGACCGGATGATGGTTTCGAGGGACGATCACGAGGCGCGGCGCACGTCGCCGCTCGCGTTCTGGCGCTACGGACACGACTACCTGCGCGTCGCGCGGACGCTCTGCCGGCAGCATCGCATCCCGTGCGCCGAAGCGCAGGTTGCCTATCACGCTGCGGCGCAGGGCGTGGAATTCGCGCTCAAGGCGTTCCTGCGCGCGCGCGGCGTCGCGGCGCGCGAGCTCCACGCGGGGATCGGGCACTCGCTCGCCAGGGCGCTCGCGCGATGCGAGGCGCAAGGGATGCCGCCGGTTCCGGAGAAGTGGCGGGCCGCCGTGGCCGAGATCGCACCGTGTCACCAGGACGGCCAGTTCGTGTACCTGGTCACTCCGGAGGGCGCGTTCCCCGACGTGGATCCGCTCGTCGCCGCCGGGATCTTCATCCTCGACGCGATCGCCCCCGATGTCGCGAGGCATTTCGTCGTCCACCTCGGCGGCGAGGCTACGCCGACCGTCGAGACGTTCGTGCGCCGCCTGCGCGCCGACCTCGCCGCGACGTTCGAGCTTCCGGCGGCGGGCAACGATGCCGACGCGGCCGGGCCGCCGCCGCGGCGCGGTTCGCGGCCCGGCGCGGGCCGCCTGTACGCCTAGCGCGGGCTTGCTGTACGCCTAGCGCGCGCCGAGCGCCTTCGTCGCTTTCGCGACCGCAGCCGGCTTGACCCAGAAGATCGCGCCGAAGCGGCCCGCGCCGCTCGTCACCGCGTCGACCGCCGTCACGCTGATCTTCGCGGCCGCGAGCTTGTCGAGGATCTTCGTCATCGCGCCGACGCGATCGTCGGCCTGGTAGAGGAAGCCGCTCTTGCGGACGGAGAGCGTCAACCCGAGCTTCCGCGCCGCGCGGCGCAGCTTCGCGCCGTCCTCCGGGACGAGGTCGAGCTGGGCCTTGCCGCCGCTCGGAAACCCCGAGAACGCGAGCAGGTTGACGCCTTCGCCGGCGAGCGCGGCCATGACCTTCGCGCCCTGGCCGGCGCGGTTCGGGAGCATCACGTAGTAGTAGTCGACCTTGCGCAGCGTGTTCGCCATCGCTTCCTCCTTTGCGGCACGGGTTCCCGCTCATTATGCGCGGAAATCGGCGCATTCCGGCGCCTCGGGTATTCCCGAATCTAGAGATCGACGGGCCGCCTCGAGCGCATCGACTCCATCAGCGCGATGCCGATCCGCGTCGCCTCGGTTGCGTCGGCGAGCGTGAGCGGCGGCGCGCGGTCGGCGCGGACGACGTCGACGAACTCCGCGAGCTCCCGCAGGAACGCTTCCTCGAAGCGCTCGTAGAACGTCGGCGTGCACTCGTTGCGCACGCCGTGCGCGTCGGCGATCTCGACGCGCGTCAGGCGCGGGTTCGCGCCGATCGAAAGCCGTCCGGCGGTGCCGATCACCTCGGTCATCGACTCGTGGCCATGCGCGTAGGTCCGCGACGCGTAGATCGTCGCGATGCTTCCGCCTTCGAACTCGACGATCGCCACCGCGTTGTCGAAGTCGTTCGCGGCCGCGAGGCCGTCGTGGAGCGCGATCGTGCCGCTCGCGTAGACTCTCGTCGCGCGGCCGGCGCCCAGCATCCAGCGCGCCGCGTCGATGTCGTGGACGCTCATGTCGAGCATGATCCCGCCCGACTGCGGCGCGTAGCGGACGAAGAACCCGCTCGGATCGTTCATGTCGGCGCACTGCGAGCGGGCGAAGAAGGGGCGGCCGATCGCGCCGGACTGGATCTTCGCGTAGGCGTCCCGGTAGTGCGGATCGAAGCGCCGGACGAAGCCGATCATCGCCTTGAGCCGCGGGTGGCGCGCGGCCTCGGCTTCGACGCGGCGGCAGGCTTCGAGGTCGAGCGCGGTCGGCTTCTCGCTGAAGACGTGCTTGCCGGCGCGCAGGGCAGCGACGATCTGGTCGGCGTGCAGCGACGTCGGCGTCACGAGGAAGACGGCGTCGAGACCCGGGTGTGCGAGCAGCGCGTCGTAGTCGGCGTACGCGTGCGGCACCCCGAGCGCGTCGCGGGCCCATCCCGTCTCTTCGGCGACGGGGCTGCAGGCGGCGACGAGCTCCGCGCCGGGAACCTGCCGCGCGAGCATCGTCGCGTGGCGCTTGCCGAGCCGGCCCAGGCCGGCGATGCCGACGCGCAGGGCGGTGCTTCCCATGCGACCCTCCATTGTGTTCGCGACGGGCCAAGGCTACCGCGAACGCGCCGCGCCGGGGAGTCTCGTCCGTCACCGCCACGCGGCGGCGGCGACACCGTAGAGCAGGACGGCCAGCAGGACAACCACGGCGAAGCCGAAGTGAATCGCGAGCAGCGTCGCGAGGACCGCCGCGACGACGGATGCGCATGCGTTGAGGCCCCACGCCCACGGGACCAGCGCCGACGCCCGGGGCGCGAGGCGCGCGAGGCCCGAAGGGAAGGGAACGCCCATCGCGAAGGCCAGCGGGGCGACGAGCGCGATCGAAATCGCGACGCGCGCGCCGTCGGGCAGCGGCAAGAGCCACGCGAAGAGGGGCGGCAGCGCGGCGAGGTAGGCGAGCGAGATGACGCCGATGGCGGCGGCCGCGAGCGCCGCCGGATGCGCTTTCCCGTCGGCCCGGAACCGCGCCGACCAGCGGCTGCCGAGCGCGGCGAACACGAGGAACGCGAACAGGACTACAGCCACTGCGTAGAGCGGGTGCGCGAGGAACAGCGTGAACTTCTGGATGAACGCAATCTCGACGAACATGAACGCGAAGCCGATCGCGCCGAAGTAGAGTGCGACGCGCGAGCGCGAAGGTCCGCCGACCGATGCGCCGCCGGTTCCACCGCGCCGCGCAAACGCAAGCGGCAGCAGGATGAGGATCGCGCCGACGACCGCTGCCTGGGCGAGCGTCGCGATCAGTACCGGGTAGCCCCAGTCGAGCAGGGGCAGCCCGCCGCGGTCCTTGAGCGCGAGCACCTCGGGCAGCGTCCGCCAGCGGAAGAAGCGGAAGAAGTACGGGCGGTCGTCGGTCGCCGGCTCGATCGCGAACTTGTAGCGCTCGATGAACGCCGCGCGCTCAGGCCCGAGCAGCGCGGACGCTCCGTCCTCGAACTGCGACGGGTCGAGGACGTTGAACCGGTTCGCCTCCCCCGGCGCGATTCCCGGGAACCAGTCGGCGTCGAACGACCGGGTACGGCAGAACTCGCGCAGAGCGGCGATCTCGCCGGCGGTGAATGCGCTGTTCTTCACGAGCAGCGTCGCCGTGCTCCAGCTCCGGATCAGGGCGAGCTGCCTGCCGGGCGCGGCGACGCCGCGCCGCTCGAGCGCTGCGACGGCCGTTGCGAAGAGCTTCAGCATGTCGCGCGGCGGCAGGTTGACCCAGCGCGTGACGGCGAGCATGCCCGACCGCTCGAGCCGATCGAGATACGCCGACAGCGCCTCGACGGTGTAGACATAGCTTTCGGAGAGCGCGTAGAGGCCGGCCGACGACGCGCCGAACGCGTCGAGCAGCGCGACCTCGATCAGGTCGTAGCGGTCGCGGCTGCGCGCGACGAAGCCGCGCGCCTCGGCGATCTGGACGCGCACGCCCGGCGCGCTGTAGGGGCGCCCGGAAAAGCCGGCGAAGCGGCGCTCGACGAGGTCGACGACGAGCGGATCCTGCTCGACCGCGTCGACGGTGCGCGCGCCGAGCGCGATCGCCTGCAGCACGTCGGCGCCCGCCCCGGCGCCCAGCACCAGGACTCGCGGGCGCGCGAGCAGGTGATAGGGCAGCGCGGAGGTCAGGTAATCGAGATAGGCGAGGGGCTCCGGCCGGCCGTCCCAGCGCACGAGCGCGCTCGGTCCTTCGCCGTCGACGAAGACGCCGAGCTGGTCGGGTGGTCCGGCCGGCGCATTGAGGCTCAACCCGGGGGCGTGGCGGAACGGTACCTGCGCGCTCTCGACGACGGTGACGACGCCGAGCGGGCTCGAGCGCTCGGCGAGGACGCGCGTGCCGGCGATCTGCAACGTCCGTTCGAGCTCCTTGAACTCGGAGGGACGCAGCCGCATGACGTCGGACGGCACGACGAGCGGCAGCACCACGGCCGCGCCGGCAAGCGCGAGCGCGATACTGCGCGGGCCACGCAGCGTCGCGGCCGCGACGGCCGCCGCCGCGAGGCCGAGCGAGCCGACGACGAGCAGCGCGCTGGCCGGAGCTACCGCGTAGAGCAGCGCGAGGATCGCAAGGCACCCTGCGCCGGCGCCGCCGAGGTCGGCGCCATAGATTCGCGCCGAGCCCTCGCCGAAACGCGTGAACGTCACGCAGAGCGCGGTCGCCGCGCAGAAGAACGGAACCAGAAGCAGCGCGTAGACGGCGAGCAGTCGCAGCGGCTGCCGCGGATCCCACGGAAGCTCCAGCGGATCGAACCCGACCTGCTGCGCAAGCAGGAAGCCGGCGACCGCGAAGACGCCGAACAGCGCCGCCGCGGCGACGAAAGTGCGCTCGTAGCGCGCGAGGAGCGCGCTCCGCGCGAGCGTGACGAACGTTCCGGCCGCGCCGTATCCCAGCAGCGCCACGCTGATCATCATGTAGGCGAAGTGGTGCCACAGGACGATCGAGAACAGGCGCGTGAGCAGGATCTCGTAGCCGAGCGCCGCGGCCGACAGCAGCGCGATCGCCGCAAGCGGCGGGCGCGGCGTCGTCGCGGCGACGGGAGGCATCGTCGCCGGCCCCCAGCTCAGTGCTTGCCGGTCAGCGGCACGAACGCGACCGGCAGCACCTGGCGCGTCGCGACGGAGCCGTCCGCGCGCTTCTCGACCAGCATGAGCTGCTGCGTGAGGAACGGCGGGCCGACGGGAATCACCATCCGTCCGCCCGGCTTGAGCTGCCGGACCAGCGGCGGCGGCACGTGGCTCGCCGCGGCGGTGACGACGATCGAGTCGAACGGACCGCAGTCCTCCCAGCCGTGATAGCCGTCGCCGACGCGGACGCGCACGCGCGCGTAGCCCAGCGCGCGCAGCCTCGCCTCCGCTTCGCGCGCGAGCGGCTCGACGATCTCGATCGTGCAGACGGTCGCGCCGAGCTCGGCCAGGATCGCCGCCTGATAGCCCGAGCCGGTGCCGATCTCGAGCACCGCGTCGCCGGGCTTCACGCCCGTGAGGTCGGTCATCAGCGCGACGATGTACGGCTGCGAGATCGTCTGGCCGTAACCTATCGGCAGCGGGCGGTTCTTGTAGGCGTTGCGCACTTCACCCGCCGGGACGAAGCGGTGGCGGGGGACCGCCGCCATCACGGCCATCACGCGCGGGTCGAACGCGGGGCGGCCCGTTTCGCGCGCCGTCTCCCCGGCGAGCGCGGCGACCTCGGCGATCAGCGCGCTGCGCTGCGCGTCGTAATCGTCGGCGACTGCTGAAATCGGCGCGGCGAGCGCGAGGAGCAGAAGCGCCGCAGGGACACGGGCGAGGCGCGACATTCACACGGGCACTCCGCCGAATCCGACGGCGGCCGCCCGTGTCCATCATAGATCCGCAGGGCGGGGCCCGGCAACGCTCCGCTTCGCGCGCGGGCACCGGTGGGAGCCGGCGCCCGGCGCCGGTCCCTCCGTCACAGCGTCCGCAGGAACGCGACGAGATCCGAGCGCTCCTGCGGCGTGAGCGCGAGCCCGAAGCGCTGGTTGTAGAAGTCGACGACGGCACCCAGGTCCGCGGCCGAGCCGTTGTGGAAGTACGGCGGCCGCGCCGCGACTCCGCGCAGCACCGGCCCCTTGAAGCGTCCGACATCCGCCCACTTTCCGGTGATCAGCGCGCGGCCCGGGTCGGTCGTCGCAACCGTCTCGCCGGTCGCCTTGTTGCGGAGCGTGTAGAGCGGCATGTCGGGGGTCCGCCGCGACGCGTCGGTCAATCCGATGTCGAGCGGCGCGGGAATCGAGTGGTTGCCGGAGGCGGGCGTGTCGTGGCACGTCGTGCACGTCCCATCGATGACCGGCGCGCTCAGGTCGTCGTTCAGTCCCTTGACGCCGGTGATGCGAATCGGCCGCGAATTGAACAACGCCTCGCCGCGCGCGACCGCGCGCCGCGCGTCGAGCGTGCTCCCGTCGTCGCCGCGGTCGACGCCGGGGGCAGTCCACGATCCATACAGCTTGAACACCGCCGGATCGAACGGTGCACCGGTCTTGTAGTCGCCGGCGACGGCGTCGTTGATTCCGAAGTAGAACGGCTGCGAGGCGAGCTGCTCGGGGCCGCCGCGCCCGCCCTGCGCGGTCAGGCGCTTCGCTTGCGTGTCGTACACCTGCGCAGTGTAGAGGCCGGTCTCGAACGCCACGATCGCTTCGCGCTGCGCCTGTGTCAGCGGCTGCGCGGCCTTCGCGTGGCCCGTGGTCGCGCCGTTCGCCTGGTCGCTCAGATCGAAGTGCAGCGGAGCAAAGCACTTCGCGGTCCCGACGATGCAGTCTTGCGATGTCGGATCGGCGAACGTCTCGCGACCGTCCCACATCACCGCGCTCAGGAACTTGAGATTGGCGGAAGGCAGGGGCCGGCGGAAGAGCGACAGCTCAGCCGCGGACGCGAATCCGTAGGGATCGTCGGCCGCGACGAGCTCGAACTCTGCGTTGTCCGGGATGCCGATACCGACTCGGATCAGTCCCTTGCTCAGGAGCATGCTGTACGCGGCGCGTCTCGCCTCGACCGTCGAGACGTCGGCGTCCGGCGAGTTGGAGCCGTCGTTGGTGCGGAAGATCGGATCGAGCCCCCCGCTCGCCTCGAAGCGCGCCCGTATGCTCGCCGGCGTCACGGTCCACCCGTCGGCCGGCTGGTGGCAGGTGTCGCAGCTCCGGCCGTTCGTCCCGAGCTTCTGGAAGAACGGATTGCGGAGGTCGAGCGCGCCCGCGGTATTGAAGGTCGCGCCCAGGCCCGATGCGTTCCGGAACACCATGAGGGGGCCGCGCTGCTCGTCGTCGGCGTGCGTGATGCCTGTGACCAGCAGCGCCGCGGTCAATGCGGTGCACAGCAACGGATGACGAAGTTTCATGGGTCCTCCTTGCTCATGTTGACGGTGCGCCCGGCGGCGTGCCGCGTGTCGCGCGAGCGCCGGGACGGCAGGACGATGGGGTGATGCTGCGCCGTAACGCAGTCCGCTGGTGAGAGAGCATTCACGGCCCCGCGTGCCGACTAATCACACGGCGGCTCGGCGCGTTCGCGCAGCAGCGCGGCGATTCGCGTGGCAAGCTCCGCGGACGGCGGGATCGCCGACTCGCGGACCATTCGCCGAAGCGCTTCACGATTCGTGAGGTCGCCGCAGTTGAAGCGGAACCACGTCGCGGCGTCGACGAGCTGGCCTTGGCCGTCGACGAAGTCCGCGACCCACAGCGCGCAGTCGCGCAGGAAGATCGCGACTTCCCGCCGGTCGCTCCGGCGCAAGACCTGGCCTTGCAGCGGGTACGTGTACCCGGGGTCTCGATGGCGGCTCATTTCGACTCTCGTTGCTGGGGGCTCCTGGCGTCGCGCCCGACGGAACGGCGCCGATCCTCCGCTTGCGCACCGGCCGCGTCTTTAAGAAACTCCAAAAGATCGCCAAGCCCCGTTGGGGTGCCGTTCGCGGCGCAGGCCCGGGTCTGGCGCAAGCCCCTGGAGTGGTGTGGCGTGAACTCCGTCTACCAGATCGGCCCTTTCCGCCTCGATCCGGCGGCGGGCGCGCTCACGCGTGCGGGCGTCGCGGTGCCGCTCGGGGGGCGGGCGGTTGCCGTCCTGGCCGCCCTCGTCGAACGACCCAACGAGTTCGTGCCGAAGGCGCGCATCCTCGACGTCGCGTGGCCGGGCGTCGTCGTCGAGGACGCGAACCTGGCCGTCCAGATCTCGTCGATCCGGCGGGCGCTCGCCGAAGCGCCCGGGGGTGAGCACTGGATCGAGACGCTGGCGCGACGTGGCTATCGCTTCGTTGGCCCGGTCGCGATCGTCGGCGACGCGTTTGCGCAACCATCGAGCGGAGAAGCGCGTCGCTCGAACCTGCCCGGGCCGCTGACGTCGTTCGTCGGCCGCGAGCGTGAGCTCGTCGAGATCAAGCGGCTGTTGCGGAGCGCCCGCCTCGTAACGTTGGTGGGCGTCGGGGGCATTGGAAAGACGCGGCTTGCGCTACAGGTAGCCGCGGAGCTGCCGTCGGCGGCGTATCGGGACGGCGTCTGGATGGTCGATCTCGCGCCGTTGACGGACCCCGCTTTGGTTGCGAGCTCCGCAGCACAGGTGCTGGGCTTGGGCGAGTCGACCGGAGAGGGCGTTGCGGAGACGCTCGCCCGAAAAGCCCGGGGCCGTCAACTGCTGCTCATTCTCGACAACTGCGAACACGTGCTTGGACAGGCGGCCAATCTGGCGGATGCCCTGCTCCGCGCCGCGGGCGACCTGGCCATCCTTGCGACCAGCCGCGAGCTGCTGCACGTCGCGGGAGAGCAAGGCTATCCGCTGGCGACGATGTCGCTGCCGGAGTCAGCAACGGATCTCGAGGCCGTGGCGCGCTCCGAAGCGGTGCAGCTCTTCGTCGAGAGGGCGCAGGAGCAGCTGCCTGCTTTTGCATTGAGCGAGTCATGCGCGCCCGCGGTTGCCGAGTTGTGCGCAAATCTCGATGGCATCCCGCTCGCGATCGAATTGGCCGCTGCTCGCATCCGCACCTTGTCGATCGAGCAGATCAACGCGCGTTTGGACGACCGCTTCAGGCTGCTCGCGCAAAGCCCGGGCAATGTATCGCCGCGCCAGAAGACACTTGGCGCGACGCTCGACTGGAGCCATGACCTGCTGACCGAGAAGCAGCGTACGGTGCTGCGCCGGCTTGGAGTATTCGCCGGGGGGTTCTGCCTCGACGCTGCTTCCGAGGTCGCGCTGGGGGGGAAGGGCGACGAACCGGAGGCGAGCGAGCTCCTTTCGCAACTCATGGCGCGCTCGCTCGTCATGTCCGAGGTCGGCGATGCCGGTGCGCGCTATCGCCTGCTCGAGACGACCCGCGTCTATGCGCTCGAAAAGCTCGCCGCCGCCGGCGAGACCGCCTTGATCAGTCGCCGGCACGCCGCGTACTTCCGGGACCTGTTCGAGAACGCGTTCACCGACTGGTTTCGAATGCCCGACGCGGCGTGGCGCAATATCTATCCGACGGAGCTCGACAATGTCCGCAGGGCGCTCGATTGGGCGCTTCGCGGGGACGGCGATGCGCCGCTCGGCGCTGCGCTCGCCGGCAGCGCAGCCCTGATGTGGCAGATGCTCGGGCTCTTCGTGGAGGGACGGCAATGGATCGAGCTCGCCCTGTCGCGGTCGGAAGCGCTCGCGTCGCCACGGGAAGAGGCGAGACTCAGGCTCGCCCAAGGGATCCTGTTCAACGCGTCGTCGCCGCTGCAGTCGGCGGCGAGTCTCGAAGGGGCGATAGGCGTGTTCCGGAAACTGGACGACCCGCTGGCTCTTGGCTACGCGCTCGTTCTGACCGCCGCCCAGCTGGTGCAGATGGGTCGGCTCGAAGAATCGTCACAGGCGCTGGCCGAAGCGTGGCCGCTAGTGGAACGTACGGGGCTGCCGAAACTGCGGGGCTCGTATTTCAACGCCTCCGGCCAACGGAAGACGCTCGCCGGAGACATCGTCGGCGGCCGGACGGACATCGAGAAGGCGCTGTCGCTTTGCATCGAGAGCGGAGCCGAATACGCCGCCCCTGCGACCCTGCTGGGAGACCTCACCTGGATGCTGGGGGATCTGGATGCTGCCGCGGCCGCTTTTGGCGAGGTGGTGGCGATGATGCGCCGCTCGACGCTCTCGCGAAGAGCGGCGCTCGGATGGGCGCTCGCCAACCTCGCCAGCGTGCGTACCGAGCGGGGCGAGCTCGACGAGGCCCTCGCGGCCGCTCGTGAGGGCCTGCCGCTGCTCGCGGAAGGAGGGGGGCTCGCCTGGAAGTTCATGGACCACCTCGCGTCGCGGGCTGCACGGGTCGGAAGAACCGCGGACGCCGCACGTCTTGGCGGGTTTGCCGATTCGGCGCACGCCGCCAGGGGAGCGGCGCGCGAGCCCAATGAGGCGCGTGTCCGCGAACGGCTGCAAAGGCTGCTGCGCGAGAAGCTCGAACCCGACACGCTCGAGCGGCTGCGAGCCGAAGGCGCGAACATGAGCGAGGAGGAAGCCTGCCGTCTTGCGCTCGAGGGCTGACGACGAGAAGGGCACTCGTCGGCAGCCGCCGGCGCCCTTTACTCCAGCGCGTACAAGTTCCCGTCCGTGCTGCCGAAGTACACGACGCCGTCGACGACGAGAGGCGTCGAGAACACCGCCCCGATGCCGAATTGCCGGTCGGTCGCGACGATCGGCGCCTCGCGCCAGCTCGACGGATAGAGGAGCGGCGTGTTGAACCTGCGGTCCGCCGTCAGCACCCAGCCGTCGTTGCGCTTCGACGCCTCGGTCCGGAACTCCCAGAGGAGATCGCCGCTGCCGAGGTCGCGCGCCTCGAGCGTGCCGTTGAGGATGCCGAGGTAAACGACCTCGCCCGCGACCGACGGCGAAGCGAAGATGTAGGCACTGCCCTTCCGCTCCACGATCGGCTTGCCCGTCTCTGCGTCGAGCACCAGGTAGAGGCTCGAGTCGGAGGTGCCCGCCACGACCTTGCCGGCCGTCACCGCCGGCGACGTGATGATCCAGCTGCCGTTCGCGCTGTAGCGCCACTTCTCCCTGCCGGTCGCCGCGTCGAGCGCATAGAGGTTCGAGTCGCGGCAGCCCGTGTAGACGACGCCGTTCGCGACCGCGGGCGACGACTGGAAGCCGACCTGGTTGTGGAGTAGCGCATCCTCGCCGCCCTGGAACCGCCACTTCTCCTTTCCGGTCGCCGCGTCGACCGCGTAGAACCGACTGTCCCAGCTCCCGAAGTACACGACGCCGTCGGCATAGGCGGGCGAAGCGTGAACGACGTCGCCCGTCGCGAATTTCCAGTGGAGGGCGCCCGACGCCGCGTCGAGCGCGTAGACGTTGCCGTCGCCGCTGCCGAAGTAGACGACGCCCGCGGCCACGACCGGGCTCGACAGGAACACGTCGAACGCGTCCGCAATCGTCTGGTTCATCGGCTGCTGGCCGTGCAACCCCTTCGCCTCGAAGCGGCGTTCGCCGCCGGTCGCGAACTTCCAGCGCGTCGCGCCGGTGCGCGCGTCGAACGCGTAGAACTTGCCGTCGTAGCTGCCGACGTAGAGCGTGTCGCCGGCCAGCGCCGGCGTCGCCGGGACCGGGCCGCCGGTGCGGTGTCTCCAGAGCTGGCGGCCGTCTGCGGCCTTCACCGCATAGACGCTGCCGTCGTCGCTGCCGAAATAGACGACGCCGTCGCGGTAGACCGGCGAGCCGACGACGCGGTCGCCGGTGGGGAAAGTCCACTTCACCCGATGGAGCGTTCGTGGCCCCGTGTCGTGGGAGACCCCCGTGTGGGCCGCATCACCGCGGAACGTCGACTGCGCCTGCGCCGCCCCGGCCGTGAAGCAGCTGGCCGCGACGATTGCGACGATTGCGGACCTCACGACGCGCTCCCGGGGGCGCGTCGCAACGCGAGCGGCAGCTCCGTCGGTCCCAGCTCGACGACGCCGCGAAGCTCGTCGCCCGATTCGGCGAGGCGTCCTTCGAAGTTGATCCGTGTGGCGGGCGATTCGATCCGCACGAACGCGCCGTCCTGAACCACGAGCTCGACGGGCAATACGTTGCGTTGCTTGCCGACGATCAGGAACTCTGCCGTCGCCGCGTCCGCGCGATTCGCGATCGTGATCGTGACGCGGCGCGGATAGCCGCCGAGCTCGAACTCGCCGCTCCACTCGCCGAGGAGCGCGCGGCCGACGGGTGCGCTTCGCACTAGGGCCTCGACCTGTGCGGGTCCGGTTCGCGCGAGCGTGAACGGCGCGTCGTTGCCGCCCTGATGCATGCGGCCCGTCATCGCGTCGGCCGAGTCGAGATGCGCATCGAAGCTCGGCGGCTTCTGCGTCGGGCTCCCGAGCGCATGACCGGCGACGAAGGTAACGTCGCTGCCGTTGATCGTGATGCCGGTCAGCGCGTCGCCCTTGACGCCGAGCCCCGGCAGGATGATCGACCCGCTCCATGAGCCGTGCGCCGGCTGCAGGTCGACGACGAGGCGCTGCGTGCGGCCCGGGATCCGAACGACTCCTTCCCAGCGTCCTTCGGGTACCGGCGCAGCACCGTACGCCAGCACCGGAACGAGCCCGACCAACGTCACGATCGCGAGCCGCATGCTTCCCTCCCCGAAGGCAGTCCGTCCGATCCTACGGGCGGAGCGCGGAACCCGGGGACCGTGCGACGAGGCGCGTGCCTTGGCGACGGAGCGCGGCAGCGAGCGACGACGCAGCAGCGGGCAACAAAAAGCCCCGCGGTCGCCCGCGGGGCTCGTCGTGAGGCGGCAACGGCTCGCCTACATGCGCTCGATGACCGCGGCGATGCCCTGTCCGCCGCCGATGCACATCGTGATGAGGCCGTAGCGGCCGCCGGTGCGCTGCAGCTCGTACATCGCCTTGACGGTCAGGATCGCCCCGGTCGCGCCGATGGGGTGCCCGAGCGCGACGGCGCCGCCGTTCGGGTTCACCTTCTTCGGGTCGAGTCCGAGCTCCTTCGACACGCCGAGCGCCTGCGCCGCGAACGCCTCATTCGACTCGATGACGTCCATGTCCGAAACCTTGAGGCCCGCCTTGGCGAGCGCGCGCTTGACGGCGCTCACGGGCCCGAGCCCCATGATCTTCGGGTCGATGCCGGCGTGTCCGTACGCGACGAAACGCGCCATCGGCTTCAGGCCCTTCTTCGCCGCCGCCGACTTCTCCATCAGCACGACCGCGGCGGCAGCGTCGTTGATGCCGGACGCGTTGCCGGCGGTCACGGTTCCGTTCTCCTTGACGAACGCCGCCCGCAGTTTGGCCATCCCTTCCAGGGTCGAGTCGCCACGGACGTGCTCGTCGGTGTCGAACTGGACCGGCCCCTTCTTGCTCTTGAGCTCGATCGGCAGGATCTGGCTCTTGA
>DASQBO010000176.1:0-14468 GCA_035635175.1 Casimicrobiaceae bacterium
AGCACCAACGAGCCGGTGTCGCACATCCTCGCGACGCGCCTGGGGCCGTCGCTCACCGTCACGGTGCCGCTGCTGATCCTCGACACGCTGATCTCGATCACGCTCGCGCTCGGCGTCGCCTACGTGCGCGGATCGCTGACCGACCGCATGGTGATGATCGCGTGCACCGTCGGCCTCTCGATCTCGATCCTCGTCTACATCATCGTCTACCAGTACTTCTTCGCCTACAAGCTCGGCTGGTTCCCGGTGCAGGGATGGGGCGACAGCTTCGTCGAGAACCTGTTCCGGTACTCGTCGCTGCCGATCCTGATCGCGCTGACCGTCAGCATCGCGCCGAGCCTGCGGCTCTACCGGACGTTCTTCCTCGACGAGATCAACCAGGATTACGTGCGCACCGCGCGCGCGAAAGGGCTGTCCGAGAACCGGATCATGTGGGTGCACGTGCTGCGCAACGCCTCGATCCCGATCATCACGTACCTGATGGCGGGGCTGCCGGGCCTGCTGCTCGGCGCGTTCCTGCTCGAGCGCTTCTTCTCGATCCCCGGCATCGGCCGCGAGGTGATCCTCGCCGTCGAGCGCTCGGACTTTCCGGTCATCAAGGCGCTGACCGTCTACGTGGCCTTCGCCACGATGGCGTCCAACCTGCTCGCGGACCTGCTCTACAAGGCAGTCGACCCGCGGGTCCAGCTCAGGTGACGAGGACGCCATGGCCACCGCATTGAAGTCGGTCACGCCGATCGCCCGCGAGGTCCCGCACACCGTCTCGCCCGGGCTGTGGGCGCTCGCGTGGAAGCGCCTCAAGTCGGACCACGTCGGGATGGTCTCGCTCGCGATCGTCGTGGCGTTCATCGCGCTCATGATCCTGTCGGGCACGGGCCTCGTCGCCCGCGACTGGAACCGCGAGATCGGCGTCAACTACGCGCCCCCGTCGTTCATCGGCGCCGACGTCGAGGCGGGCGCGCCGGCCGCGCCGGAGTCGCAGCCGGCGGCGCCCGCTCCGGCTTCCGAGTACAAGTCGAGCGTCGTCGACCCCCTGGCCGACGTGCTGGCCGAGATCCGCGGCGAGAAGGCCGCGGCCGGCGCGGCGGCGGGCGCCGACGAGGCCAAGACCGTCGATCCGCTCGCCGACGTGATGGCCGACATCCGGGCCGGCGAGAAGGGGAGGAAGGGCGAGGTCGTCGAGGCGCGCGCCGCGACGCTGCCGTTCGGCGGCGACAAATGGGGCCGCGACATCGTGAAGAAGACGATCAAGGGTTCCGAGACCTCGATCTTCGTCGGGCTCGCGTCCGCCGCGGTCGCCGTCTTCCTCGGCACGGTGATGGGCGCGTTCGCGGGCTACTACGGCAAGTGGGTGGACGACTTCTTCAACTGGTTCTACAGCATCTTCAGCTCGATTCCCTACCTCCTCCTCATTCTCGCCGTCGCGGCCGTGCTGCAGCAGAAGGGGATGCTGACGATCATCCTGATCCTCGGCCTCACCGGCTGGACCGGCGTGTTCCGGCTGATCCGCGGCGAGTACCTGAAGCACAAGGCGCGCGAGTACGTGCAGGCGGCCGACGCGATCGGCGCGTCGAACGCGCGCCGGATGTTCGTCCACATCTTCCCGAACGTGAGCCACGTCGTGCTGGTCCAGCTGTCGATCCTGACCGTCGGGTTCATCAAGGCCGAGGTGATCCTCTCGTTCCTGGGATTCGGCGTCCCGGTCGACGTCGTCTCCTGGGGCTCGATGCTGAACGAGGCGCAGAACGAGCTGATCCTGGGCAAGTGGTGGCAGCTCGTCGCCGCGACGGCCGCGATGGCAACGCTCGTCACGGCGTTCTCGCTCTTCACCGATGCGCTGCGCGACGCGCTCGATCCGAAGCTCAAAGGGCGGATGGGGGCATAGATGACGAGCGGCGACATGAGCGGCGATCCCCTGGTCCGCGTCCGCGACCTCAAGGTCTCTTTCCAGATCGACAAGGGGACGATCTTCGAGGCCGTCAGGGGCGTCTCGTTCGACATCCCCCGCAACAAGACGGTCGCGCTGGTCGGCGAGTCCGGCAGCGGCAAGTCCGTGACCTCGCTCGCGATCCTCGGGCTCCTGCCCCCCGAGAACTCGATCGTCGACCCGGCGAGCCAGATCCTCTGCGAGGGGCAGGATCTCGCGAAGCTCGACCCGACGAAGCTCCGGGAGCTCCGCGGCGCCGAGATCTCGATGATCTTCCAGGAGCCGATGACGTCGCTGAACCCGGTGTTCACCGTCGGCTTCCAGCTGACGGAGGTGCTGCGGCTGCACATGGGAATGAAGCCCGCGCAGGCGAGGAAGCGTGCGATCGAGCTCCTCGACGAGGTCGGCATCCCCGACCCCGAGTACAAGATCAACGCGTATCCGTCGCAGATGTCCGGCGGGCAGCAGCAGCGGGTGATGATCGCGATGGCGATCGCCTGCGAGCCCAAGCTCCTGATCGCCGACGAGCCGACGACGGCCCTCGACGTGACGATCCAGAAGCAGATCCTCGACCTGATCGGCGCGCTGCAGAAGAAGCACCAGATGTCGGTCCTCTTCATCACGCACGACCTCGCCGTCGTCGGCGAGATCGCCGACTACGTCATCGTGATGCGGAACGGCGAGATTCGCGAGCAGGGCCCCGCCAAGGCGGTGTTCGAGTCGCCCAGGGATGCCTACACGCAGGCGCTGCTCAAGTGCCGGCCGCAGCTCGAGCGGCGCCCGGCGCGGCTGCCCGTGATCGAGGATTACATGGAGGGCGGCACCCACGGCTCGCGCGACATGACGGAGCGCGCGCGCGGAACGAAGCCGTCGGACCCGATCGTGCTCGACGTCCGGAACCTCGGCAAGAACTTCTATTCGCGCGAGGGGCTCTTCGGCAAGAGGACGTTCGAGGCCGTGAAGGACGTCTCGTTCACGCTGCCCAAGGGCAAGACGCTCGGCCTCGTCGGCGAGTCCGGCTCCGGCAAGACGACGGTCGGTCTCACGCTGATGCGCCTGCACGAGGCGACCGCCGGCGAGGCGATCTTCGAGGGCAAGGACATCCTGTCGATGTCGGCGAAGGAGTTCATGCCCTGGCGCCGGCGGATCCAGATCATCTTCCAGAATCCCTACGCGTCGCTCAACCCGCGCTTCACGATCGGCCACATCCTGATGGAGCCGATGGAGATCCACGGCATCGGCGCGAACGCGCAGGAGCGCACCGACCTCGCCTTCGAGCTCCTGCACAAGGTGGGGCTGCCCGAGGTGTCGTTCTACAAGTACCCGCACGAGTTCTCGGGCGGGCAGCGGCAGCGGATCGCGATCGCACGCTGCCTCACGATGAAGCCCGACATCCTCATCTGCGACGAGTCGGTCTCCGCGCTCGACGTGTCGGTGCAGGCGCAGGTGCTGAACCTGCTGTCGGACCTGCAGGACGAGTTCGGGCTCTCCTACATCTTCATCTCGCACGATCTCGCGGTCGTCAAGTACATTTCCGACGAGATCCTGGTGATGAGCGAGGGCAAGGTCGTCGAGATCGCGAACTCCGACGACCTGTACCGCCATCCGCGCGAGCCCTACACGCAGCGGCTCATCGCGTCGATTCCCAAGGGCTGGCACGGCGGGCACGCCGCCGGGCACGACTGAGCGAGGCGGGCGAGCGCCAGCGAGCCAAGGCCCGAAGGGCGCGTCGCCGAGCGAGGGAGGTCGGCCGTTGGTCTGCGGCGACGCCACTCAAGGACGGTGGAAGAGGCCGACCGCGGACGCGTGGCGCGTCGCGTGCTCGATCCTCCTCGTCGTCGCAAGCCTGCTCGCGCCGGCGCAGGCGCACGCGCTCAAGACGCTGCGCGTCGCGCTCGAGCAGGACGTGAACGGCCTCGATCCGCAGGTCGCGAACGATGCCTACTCGGGCTGGGTCTGCCGCGCGATCTTCGATCCGCTCTACGAGTACGACTACCTGAAGCGGCCCTACGCGCTCCGGCCGGCGACCGCGCAGGCGCTGCCGGAAATTCGCGACGGCGGCACGACGATCGTCGTCCGCGTCAAGCCCGGCATCCACTTCACGCCCGACCCGGTGTTCAAGGGCAAGCCGCGCGAGCTCACCGCCGAAGACTACGTCTACAGCTGGAAG
Organism: Casimicrobiaceae bacterium; assembly: GCA_035635175.1. Classification (GTDB taxonomy): domain Bacteria; phylum Pseudomonadota; class Gammaproteobacteria; order Burkholderiales; family Casimicrobiaceae; genus CAIWHR01. The sequence continues at coordinate 4,098 of DASQBO010000176.1, forward strand.
CGGCTGATCGACCCGCGGATGCGCTCGTTCTGGAGCTTCTATCTCGACGGCAAGCTCGTCGGCGCCGACGAGCTGGTCGCAGCCGCGAAAGCGAGCGGCAAGTTCGACTACGACGCGAGGCTCGAGGGCCTGCGGGCGCTCGATCGCTACACGCTGCAAGTCAAGCTCAAGCACCCGGACTACATGCTCCTCGAGTTCATGACGACGCGCGTGATGGCGGCCGTGGCCCGCGAGGTCGTCGAGGCGTACGGCAGCCCGGAGAGCGGATGGACGATGGATCACCCGGTAGGCACCGGGCCCTTCACGCTGAAGGAGTGGAAGCGAGGCAGCAAGGTCGTGCTCGCGCGCAATCCCGGCTACCGCGAAGACCGCTTTCCCGCGGCCGTCGATCCCGGCGAAGCGCCCTCGCTGCGGGCCAATGCCGGCAAGCGGCTGCCGCTGGTCGACCAGGTGGAGATAAGCATCATCGAGGAGGGAAACCCGCGGCTGCTCGCGTTCGAAGCCGGCCAGCTCGACTACCTCCCAGTGCCCTACAACCTCGTCGACAAGGTGCAGGAGGACGGGAAGCTCAGGCCGGAGTTCGCGAGCAAGGGCGTGGTGCGGACCCGCGTGCTCGAGTCGGCGTTCACGTACACGTACTTCAACATGGACGACCCCGTCGTCGGCGGCTACAGCCCGGACAAGGTGGCGCTGCGGCGCGCGGTCGCGATGGCCTATGACGTGGGCGACGAGATCAGGGTGCTGCGCCAGGGGCAGGCGATCCCGGCGACGCAGATGATTCCCCCCGGACTGATCGGCCACGATCCGGCGCGCGCGCGCATCGTGTACGACCCCGGCGCCGCGCAGGCGCTGCTCGACCGCTTCGGCTACCGGCGCGGCGCCGGCGGCTGGCGGACGCGCCCCGACGGCTCGCCCCTCGTGCTGAAGCTCGGCTCGCCGCCGTCGAGCGAGGACCGCGAGTTCGACGAGCTGTGGAAGCGCAGCATGGACGCGGTCGGCATCCGCATCGAATTCGTCAAGCAGAAGTTCCAGGACCTGCTCAAGATGAGCACGGCCGGACAGCTGCAGATGCTGCGCCTCGGCCGGCTGTTCACGCTGCGCGACGGCGGCGCCGCGCTCGAGATCCTGTACGGAAAGAACATCGGCAACGGCATGAACGACGCGCGCTTCAATCTTCCCGAGTTCGACCGGCTGTTCGAGCAGGCGCGTGCGCTTCCGGACGGCCCGGAGCGCACGGCGCTCTACGGAAGGATGGCGGATCTCGCGGCGGCCTACATGCCGCTGATGCTCGGCACGTACCGTTATCGCACGATCGTCGCGCAGCCGTGGGTGCTCGGCCTCAAGCCGGACCCGCTGTTCCGCGAGCCGTGGAAGTACGTCGACGTCGGCCCGAGGCGCCCGTGATGCCTACAGCGTGAACGTCATCTCCGAAAGCAGCGCACCGGGCAGCCGCATCGACGCGAGCTGCCGCTCGCGGTAGCTGTCGCTCGCGAGCAGGAGCTCGGTCTCGGCGGTCAGCGCATCGAGGTTCGCGCCCAGCATCCGGAAAAGCGTGTCGTCGAAGCGCAGCACGTCGACCGGCGCGACGATCTTCCCGCCTTCGACCCAGAACGTCGCGAAGCGCGTCATCCCGGTGATCCGGGCGGCCGGGCGGTCCGAGTAGTTGAGGTAGTGCAGGTTGCCGACGTAGAGCCCGGTGCCGAGCGCGCCGAGCGCGTCCCTCGCGGCGAGCGTTCCCGGCGCCATCTCCAGCGCTTCGGGGCCCTCGTCGCCGTTGGCGCCGTTCGCCGCGAGCCCGAACTCGCGCGCTGTCCGCGGCGAGACCAGCGAGCCGACGAGGCGGCCCCCCTCGATCAGCGGGACGCGAGCGGGGCGGACGAAGCCCTCGGCCTGGAACGCGGGCGCGACGCCGTCGGACGTCGCCTCGGCGATCGTCACCCGCGGGTCCAGTCGCTGCGCGCCATCGCCCCCGCCCTGCATCCTCGTGAAGCTCGACTGCTTGGTCGCGAGGGCGCGGGCCGAGAAGCCGCCCCAGCACATCATCGACGCGACGTCTTCCATCGCCGCGGGCGTGAGGAACGTCCGGTATTTGCCCGGCGCGAGCGCCTTTGCGGGCCGCGTCATGTACCCGAGCTCGACGCGCGCCTCGTCCATCTTCGCTGCGAACTGCGCGGGGTCCCAGGCGAAGCCGGACAGCGCCGATTTCACCGCCTTGTCGGCGCGGTGATAGAGGCTCCACTGGAAGTTGAAGGCGTGCGCCTCGTGCCAGTTGCGCTGGCCGTGCGAATTGGCGAAGCCGCGGTACATCGGCCCGCCGGCGTACAGCCCCACGAGATCGGTGCCGCGCGCCGCCTCGAGCGCGGCGTCGACGATCACCTCGGCCGGCGGCAGCGGCGCGCCGCGCGTCTCGCGCGACGAACGGACGTCGGTGGCGATCAGCAGATGCGGGTCGTCGCCAGCGTCGGCCAGCGCCGCGCGCGCCGCGGCGACAGCCGACGCAATGCTGCGGCGATCCGCCGCGAGGTCGCCCGCGAGCGAGAGAAGCTGCGTCGCGTGCCGCGCGCCCCGGATCAGGTCGACGCCGACGTAGCGCTGGACGACGCTGCCCGGCTGGCGCACCTTGCCGCGGCTCATCCGCACGAAGTCGGACGCCTCCGCCGAGAACCATGCGGTGTACGTCTCGCCCGCCTGCACGAGGCCATCGAGCGCCGCGGCCACATCGCGGAAGTACGACTCCATCGTCACCGCGGGGGCGGCGTGGTCGCGCGGCACCATCACTCTGTCGCCTCCGCGCTGCCGAAGCAGTGCCGCAATCGCGTCGTCGGCGACGGAAGCATTCGCCTTTCCGTCCATCCCCATGCCGGCACGGGGCCCCTCGCCGGGTGGCTCATGCTTCCCCCCCAAACACCGCGACGTCCTTGAACACGCACGCCGGCGACGCGTGGCCGACGCGGATCGCCTGCCCGGGCTCGCCCTTGCCGCAGTGCGGCGTGCCGAGCACCTGCGCGGTGCCGGCATTGCCGACGCGTGCGAGGCTGCGCCAGAAGCTCGCGCTGATGCCGCGATAGTTGGGATTCTTCACGATGGCGCCGAGCCGCCCGTTCTCGATCAGCCTCCCGCGCTCGCAGCCGAACTGGAACTTGTTGCGCGAGTCGTCGATCGACCACGAGCAGTTGGTTTCCATCAGCACGCCGCGCTCGATGCCGGCGATCATCTCGTCCATCGTCGCGTCGCCGGGCTCGAGATTCAGGTTCGCCATCCGGTCGATCGGCGGCCGGTTCCAGCCGTCCGCGCGGGCGTTCGACGTGCCCGGGAGTCCCGCGCGCGCCTGCGAGATCGCGCTGCCGAGCGGCCGCTCGAGAATGCCGTTTCGGATCAGGTGGACCTTCTCGGCCTTCGACCCGTCGTCGTCCCAGCCGTAGCTGCCGAGCTCCTCGGCCCGCGTCGGGTCGAACGTGACGTTGAGGAGCTCGGAGCCGTAGCGGTAGCTGCCGAACATGTCGGGCGTGACGAAGCTCGTCCCAGCGAAGTTGCGTTCGTCGCCGAGGATCCGGTCGAGCTCGAGCGGATGCCCGATCGACTCGTGGATTTGCAGGATCATCTGGTCGGGCAGGAGCAGCACGTCCATTGTGCCGGTCGGGCAGTTCGGCGCGCCGAGGAGCTCGAGCGCCTCCTCGGCGATCCGGCGCATCGCGCCCTCGAAACCGAAGCGCGCCAGGATCTCGGGGCCGCCCTGCTGGCAGATGCCGCGGTAGCCGTGCAGCGTTCGCGTCTGCGTGTCGCCGTCCGCATGCGCGGTCACCGACATGTTCGGGAACAGGAAACGGTAGCGTTGCACGAGGTCGCCGCCCGCGGAGGTCACGAGACGGTGCGTCGCATGGCGCACCTCCATGTGCGCCTCCCAGTCGACGATCCGATCGTCGATGGCGGCGGCGCGCGACTCGGCCCCGAGGAGATCGAACCATTCGCGTCGCGAGCGGGCGCGAGTTTGGAGCGACGGCGATGCATACTCGCCGCGCGTCGCCGGGCGCGGCAACGTTCTCCAGTCGACGATCGCGAATCTCGCGGTCGCGCGCGCCCATGCCGCGGCGCGCTCGAGCGCGGCCGCGAGCCCCGCCGCGGACGTGTCCCCGGTCGCGGCGTAACCGTAGCCGCCGTCGGCGTAGACGGTCGCCATCGCGCCGCGGTCGACGCTCGCGCAAAGCGGCAGCGCGACGTCCTTGCGGACGGTGTAGCTCTCGCTGACTTCCTCGACCATTCGCAGCGACCAGAAGTCGGCCGCCGGCGGGGCGAGCGTGGAAAGATCGGGGAGGGCGAAGCGATCGGCGTCGGGCATTCGGGTCTCGAAGTCCTGGGGCGCGCACGGAGCCGGGATCGCCGGCCGGCGCAAGAGGCCGGAATTATAGACGAGCCGAGGCGTCGGCTCGGCCCCCCGCGCCGAAGACGCGGTCGGACGCCTGCAGGTCCCTTTTTCGCACGGGTGCGGAGGCCTGCGGCCAGGTCACCCGCCGTCCTCGAGATCGGCGAGCTCCGCCCGCAGCGCGCCCAGGTGGCGCTCGTAGTTCCGGGCCCGGCCCGATGCGTGACGGTACAAGGGCTCGCGCACCTGCCACGCGCTCGCCGTCTTGACTGCGTTGCGCACCCGGTGGAACGCCATGCAGCCGTCCTCCCAGTCGAGCCCGCAGAACGCGAGCAGCCTCTCGACCGCCGGCCGCGGCGCGCGCACGAACTCGTCGTAGTCGAAATCGAGGATGTCCGCGCCGAACAAGGATTTCCAGTGCCGCATCAGCCTTCGGTAGTGGCGGTAGTAGTGGGCCGTGTCCAGGAGGTCGAGCGCATGGCCCATGCTGTGGTCGATGTGCAGGAAGTAGATCGACAGGCAGTTGTCGACCGGGTCGCGGGTGGTGTGGACGATTCTCGCCGCAGGGAACAGCCGCTTGACGAGGCCGAGGTACAGGAAGTTGTCGGGCCGCTTGTCGGTGACGTGCGACGCGCCGGGATACAGAGCCTCCAGATCGGCGAGATAGCGCGCGGAGAGCTCCGCGAGCTGCGCGGGCGAGACGTCCGTCATTCGCGCGGGGAAGGGGGCCAGCGTCGTGCGCGCGAGCCCGGGGATGAAGTCGAGCTCGCCGCCCGCACGCAGCTTCGAGTGTCCGGCCAAGACCTGCTCGGTCAAGGTCGAGCCCGACCGGAACATCCCGCAGATGAAGATCGGCCGGGCGGGCGGGCCCGGCGCGGTGTACGGACCGCGATCCGGGGTGAAGGTCGCGATCAGCTCATCGACCAGCGCTTCCTGCCGTCGCCGGTCGTACAGGACCGCATTCGGCGGAGCGCTCGCGCGGCTGCAACGATTCGCGGCGGCGTACGCAGCGAACGCCTGATCGTAGGCGCCGCAGCCGTCGAGCGCCCTGCCGAGCGCGAAGCCCAGGCTCGCCTTGTCGGCGGCCGTCGCGCCGGGCCGCGCCATCGCCTCCCGCAAGCGGTGCACGAGGGGATCGGCGGGCGTCGCAACCGGCTTCAGATCGGCGTACCTCGCGAGTCCTTCCGCGGATTGCGGGTCGACGGCGAGAAGTCGCTCGTAGGCGGCGATCGCGCTCTCGCGCTCGCCGAGATCCGTCATCAGGTTCGCGAGGTTGAAGAGCGCCGGGGCATAGCGCGGATTGAGCGCGAGCGCCGTGCGGAGCTCCTTCTCCGCTTCCTGATCGCGGCGAAGGCAATCCGAGAAGATCACCCCGCGATTGAGGTGAACTTCCTCGGGCCGCGAGATTCCGTGCGCGAGCGCCTGCCCGTAAGACGCGAGCGCGTCCTCGAAGCGGCCCGTCCGCCGCTGCAGCACCGCGAGGTTGTACCAGCTGTCGGGATGGTCCGGCCACTGCGCAAGCAGCCGCTCGTAGGCGGCCTCGGCCTCCGCGGGGCGCCCGGCGCGCTCGAGCCGGACCGCTTCGCGAAATAGAGTCTGGGGGTCGGCGGAAGGCATCGCGGCAGAATCGGCAGTGGTTGCCGAAACCGCCGATTCTAGCCGCGCGCCGCCGCCGCCGGCTTACTGCACCGAACCCGACTTGATCCGCGCGAGCTTCGCCGCGTACAGAGCGCGCTCGCGGCCCGTGTCGCTGTACTCGAGCGCGAGCGCGAGCTGCTTCTTCGCCTGGTCGATCTCGCCGAGCGCGAGGTACGACTGCGCGAGCCAGAAATGGAACTCGTGGTAGTACGGCGCGCGATCGACCTCCTTCGCGAACAGGTCGCGCGCCTGCACGAAATTCCTCTCCCGAAGGGCGTTCATTCCGCGCATGAAGTAGCTGAACGGCGGATGCGGATCGAGCTGCGCGAGCCGGCTCGCCAGCGTCGCGGCCTCGGCACGGCGACCCTGCGCCTCGAGCACCGCCACGAGATTGGACATGACGTGCGTGTTCCTGGGGTCGCGCTCCAGGCCCGCCGCAAGCGCTCTTTCGGCCTCGGCCAGATTGCCGTGATGACGATAGACCACGCCGAGCGTGTTGTAGGCGCTCACGAACTTCGGGTCACGCGCGACCGCCGCGCGCGCCCACCAGTAGGCATCGTCGACCCGGCCCGCGGCGAGCGCTTCGGCGGCGCGGTTGTTCATGTACATCGCGACGACCGTGTCCTCACCGATCGGCCGCGTGCTCGTGCGCGCGGCGCCCTGTCCGGGGACGAAATCGACCGTCAGGAGGTCGCTCCGATGGCTGCCCAGCTCGGATATCCGGTCGCCCAGGGTCACGTTGACGTGGCCGATGATGAACTGGAGGTCGCCGCTGCGGCCGAGCGTCTCGTCGGCGGTCACGCTCTGGAACCGGACGGGCAGGTCGAGACCCTTGGCGAAGGCGGCGGTCATGAGGACGAGCGACAGGCAGTTGCCCGAGCGCGCGGCGAACGCTTGCGCCGCATTGCGCGTCATCGTCGAGTCGTACTCGAGCCGGAGGAGCCCCGGGCTGGTCAGCGCGTCGACGAGCCCTTGGCGCGTGCCGCGGGCGCGCAGCAGGGGCGCGATGTCGACTTTGAGGTAATCCCGCATCTCGGCGCTGAGCGCGAACACGTCGTCGGCGCTGACGCGCTCCGAGGCCGGCGCGAACAGCCGATCGCTGAAAAGGCCCGCGGGGGTCGACGACGGGGGCGCGCTCGCGCACGCGGCCAGCGTCAGGCAAACAAGGGCGACCGGCCACCCTCTCATGCAGCGTCTCCTCGCGCGGTTCCATCGCGGCGTGGGCGCCTCCGCGGGCAGGAATCCGCGTCTAGATTCTAGTCCTCGCGGGCGCCTCCGGCGCAAGCCTGTGCGGCTGCGGAACGTCGGCTCGAGGCCGCCGTGCATCAGCGCGCTGCGGCCCCGATTACGTCAGGGTCTTTGCCGGCGAGCGCGTCGAGCGAAGGTCCGACCACCCGGACGATGCGCCAGTCGAGAAGCAACGTGGCGCCCAGCGTCCGGTAGAACTCGATCGCGGGCGCATTCCAGTCGAGCACCGCCCATTCGAAGCGGCCGCAGCCGCGCTCGAGCGCGAGAGCGGCGAGCGCGCGGAGCAGCGCGCCGGCGCACCCTTGGCGCCGATGCTCGGGGAGGACGAAGAGATCCTCGAGCCACAGCCCGGGGCGGCCGAGAAACGTCGAGAAATTATGGAAAAACAATGCAAAGGCGGCCGGCGTGTCGTCTTTGCACGCGAGGAGGACCTCGGCGGCCGGGCGCGGGCCGAAGAGAGCACGCTCAAGATCGTCTTTTGCTGCAACGCACAAATGCGTGAGCTTCTCGAATTCCGCCAACGCTCGGATCATCGACAGGATCGATTCGACGTCCTCCGGCCGCGCCGGACGGATCGCGAATTTCGGGGGTGCCGTCGAGGCGTTCGACGTATGCGTCACGCTTTCTCCCGAGCGAGGCAACTCATCAGGCCGCGGCGGACGCCGCCCCGCGCGAGCGGACGAGCCGCGAGTTTCGCGCCTCCGTGCAACACGGTCGCACGATCGATGCGGCAGTGCAAATCGTGGCGCGACCCGGGTGTTGGAAATGTCTCCATGCTGCGGCGCGGCGGAGCGGCGTCGGCGCGATCGAGGGCTCTCGTTTCGCACGACCCGACCAGCCGGATGGTGCGATGCACATCTCACCGATTTGCGGATTTGCAACACGGCGCGATCGGACCGTTGCCCACCGGGCCGATTTTCGTTGCTTCCGAAATTCGCGGTGGGTTAATGTTCCACTGCTCGCGGCAATGCGAATCAGTCTCGTTTTGTGCCGCCGTGTCAAATTCTTTCCTGGGGGAATCGATCATGAACAGGATGCACCGGAAGAAGCTGTCGGTGGCCGTGATGAATGCGGTCAACGCCGGCGTGGTCGTGGGTCTGGCGGCGCCGTTGGCTTACGCGCAGCAGCCCGCCCCGGCCGAGCCGCCGCAGAAGATCGAGCGGATCGAAGTCACCGGCTCGCGGATTCCGTCGCCGGCCTTGACGAGCGAGAGCCCCGTCAACGTGATCAGCGCCCAGGACATCGCGTACACGGGTCTCACCTCGACGGCGGACATCCTCAATCAGCTGCCTCAGGTGTCTCCGGGCGAAGGCTCGAACATCTCGAACGGCGCCACGGGCATCTCGACCGTCGACCTCCGCGGCCTCGGCGCCGTCCGGACGCTGGTCCTGATCGACGGCAAGCGCGTGCCGGCGGGCAGCCCGACGCAGTACGCGACCAACATCAACGCCATTCCCAGCACGCTGATCCAGCGGGTCGAGGTGCTGTCGGGCGGCGCGTCGGCGGTCTACGGATCGGACGCCGTCGCCGGCGTGGTCAACTTCATCATGAACGACCGCTTCGAGGGCGTGCAGCTCGACTGGACCTACAGCGGCTACAACCACCAGCAGAACAGCTGGATGTCGGACCTCGTCGCCCAGAAGCAGGCGACCAATCCGGCGCAGTTCCAGGTCCCGGGCGACGTCGGCTTCGACGGGAACACGCAGACCTTCAGCGCTACGATGGGCAGCAACTTCGCGAACGGCAAGGGCAACGCGACGATCTACTTCGAGTGGCGGAACCAGGACGCCGTGCTGCAGAACACGCGCGACCATAGCGAGTGCTCGCTGGTCGGGCAGAAGACCGGCGCGACGTCCACGAAATCGAATCCCATCGTCAACGGCTATTCCTGCGGCGGCTCGAGCACGAGCTACCCGGGGCGGTTCACCGACTTCAGCAACTTCGACCTGACGATCGCGAACCCCGCCGGCGACGTCCGGAACTACGTCGGATCGCAGGACCAGTACAACTTCGCGCCGACGAACTACTGGCAGCGGCCCGACACGCGCTACCTGTTCAACGCGTTCCTGCACTACGACGTGATGCCGCAGGTCCGGGCGTACGCCGAGTTCGACTACATGAACGACCGGACCAACTCGCAGATCGCCCCGAGCGGCGCGTTCCTGCAGCCGTTCACGCTGAACAACGACAACCCGCTCCTGTCGCAGAACTTCAAGGACGCCGTGGGACTGTCCGCCAGCAATCCCACGAGCACGTTCTACATCGGCCGCCGCAACATCGAGGGTGGCGGTCGCCAGGACGACATCACGTACAACAACTTCCGGGTCGTGCTCGGCGCCAAGGGCAGCGTGCTCGACGACAAGTGGGACTACAACGCCTGGTGGCAGAGCGGCAGGAACACGCTGCAGCGCACCTACCTCAACGACTTCTCGGTGCAGCGCCTCGGTTACGCGTTCGACGTCGTGACCGATCCGAACACGGGAGCGCCCGCCTGCGCGGCCAAGATCAGCGGCGTCGACCCCAACTGCGTGCCCTATGACATCTTCCACATCGGCGGCGTGACGCAGGCGGCCCTCAATTACCTGCAGACGCCCGGCTTCCAGACCGGCTACACGGCGCAGAGCGTGGTCGGAGTCCAGGTGAATTCCGACCTGGGCTCGTCGTACGGCTGGACGCTTCCCTGGGCGAAGGACGGGATCGGCTTCGCGGCCGGCATCGAGCGCCGGGTAGAGAAGGTCTCGACGAGCGTCGACGCCGAGTTCGACACGGGCGACCTCGCGGGCCAGGGCGGCGCGACCCACGGCCTCGCCGGCCAGTTCTCGGTCGTCGAGCCCTACGCCGAAGTCCGCGTTCCGATCGTGCAGCGGCAGCCGTGGGCGTACGACCTGACGTTCACCGGCGCCTACCGCTATTCGAACTACAGCACCGACAAGACCACGAATTCCTACGGGATCGGGGCCGACTGGGCGCCCATCCGGGAAGCCAAGCTGCGCGGCAGCTACCAGCAGGCCGTGCGGGCGGCGAACATCATCGAGCTCTTCACCGCGCAAGGCTACAACCTGTTCGACGGTGCGGACCCCTGCGCCGGCCCCACCCCTTCGGCTACGCTCGCGCAGTGCCTGAAG
>DASQBO010000177.1:0-8653 GCA_035635175.1 Casimicrobiaceae bacterium
ATCCTCCGCAACGGAGGCGCCCGGGCGCCGCCGCGTGTTGCATCGGCGCCAACACGGCCGCGGCCTGCTAAGGCTCGGCCGGCACGGGGCGCGGCCGCCGTTCGGCGTCGGTCGCGACGTACGTGAGGCTCGCCTCGGTCACCTTGACGCAGACGAGGTCGCGCGGGTTGCGCTGCGCGTAGACCTCGACGTCGACGGTGATCGACGTGCGGCCCACGCGGGTGATCGTCGAGTAGAAGCTCACCTGGTCGCCGATCAGCACCGGCTGCTTGAACGTGAACGAGTTGACCGCGACGGTGGCGACCCGGCCGCGCGCGCGCCGCGCGGCGGCGACACCGCCGGCGATGTCGACCTGCGACATCACCCACCCGCCGAAGATGTCGCCGTGCTGGTTCGCGTCGGCCGGCATCGGCACGACGCGCAAGGTCGGCGGGCGGTCGGGCAGCGCGACGGAGCCGTCCATGCGCGCGAGCGCGGCGCTAGGCCGCCTTGCGCTTCATCTCGTCGCGAAGCTCGCGGCGCAGGATCTTGCCGACGTTGGTCTTCGGCAGCTCCTTGCGGAACTCGACGTCGCGCGGGCACTTGTACCCCGTCAGATGGTCGCGGCAGTGCTTCAACACGTCCTCGGCGGTGAGGCTCTCGTCCCTCTTCACGACGAAGAGCTTGACGGCCTCGCCCGACTTCGCGTCGGGCACGCCGACGGCGGCGCACTCGAGCACGCCGGGGTGCATCACGACGACCGCCTCGATCTCGTTCGGGTACACGTTGAAGCCCGACACGAGGATCATGTCCTTCTTGCGGTCGACGATCCGGATGAAGCCGCGCTCGTCCATGACGCCGACGTCGCCGGTCGCGAGCCAGCCGTCCTTGTCGAGCACCTTCGCGGTCTCGTCGGGGCGGTTCCAGTAACCCGCCATCACCTGCGGGCCGCGGATGCACAGCTCGCCGGGCTGCCCCAGCGGCACGACCTTGCCGTCGTCGTCGCGCAGGATCGCCTCGGTGGACGAGATCGGCAGGCCGATCGAGCCGTTGTAGGCCGGAAGGTCCAGCGGATTGATCGTCGCCGCAGGCGAGGTCTCGGTGAGGCCGTAGGCCTCGATCAGCGGCGTCCCCGTCACCTGCTTCCACTTCTGCGCCACCGCCTCCTGCACCGCCATGCCGCCGCCCAGCGCGACGCGCAGCGCCGAGAAGTCGAGCTTCGCGAACTCCGGGTTGTTCACGAGCGCGTTGAACAGCGTGTTGACGCCTGTCATCACCGTGAAGCGGTGCTTCGCCATCTCCTTCACGAAGCCCGGAATGTCGCGGGGATTCGGGATCAGGATGTTCTCCGCGCCGAGCGTCATGAACGTGAGGCAGTTCGCGGTCAGCGAGAAGATGTGGTAGAGCGGCAGCGGCGTCAGGACGATCTCGCGGCCGTCCGGATTGAGGAAGGGCCGCACCCAGGCCCGCGCCTGCAGCAGATTGGCGACGATGTTCCGGTGGAGCAGCATCGCGCCCTTCGCGACGCCGGTCGTGCCGCCGGTGTATTGGAGGAACGCGATGTCGTCGTGCCCGAGCGGGACCGCCTCGAGCTTCTTGCGGCGGCCCTCGGCGAGGGCGTCGGACAGCCGCATCGAGCCCGGCAGCGACCACGCCGGAATCATCTTCTTCACGTGGCGCAGCACGAAGTCGACGATCAGGCCCTTGAAGCCCAGGAGCTCGCCGATGCTCGTGACGACGACCCGCTTCACCTTGGTCTTGGCGACGACCTCCTGGACCGTGTGCGCGAAGTTCTCGACCACGACGATCACCTCGGCACCGGAGTCGGTCAGCTGGTGCTCGAGCTCGCGTGCCGTGTAGAGCGGGTTGACGTTCACGACGGTGCAACCCGCGCGCAGGATGCCGAACAGGCAGATGGGGTATTGCAGGATGTTCGGCATCATCAGGGCGACCCGTGCGCCCTTCTTGCAGCCCTGCGCCTGCAGCCAGCCGCCGAAGGCGCTCGCCAGCGCGTCGAGCTCCGCGAACGTGATCGACTTGCCCATGCACGTGTAGGCCGGCCGCGCCGCGTACTGGGCGACGCTCTTGTCGAAGAGGTCCCGCAGCGATGCATACTCGGAGACGTCGATCTCCGCCGGGACGCCTTTGGGATATTGCTTGAGCCAGATTCGATCTGTCGTTGCGTTCATTGCGTCCTCCCCGCGAGGCCGCGAGCGCCGTGCCCGGAGCGTCTCGCAGCGGACTGGCACGCACCGTCGTGCGCGCCCGGCCGCCTCTTGAGATCGTACACCAAGCGCCCGTCGCGGGAACCGCGACCGCGTGTCGCAGGCGCTGCTCGGGACGGCTAGGCCGCGGGAGGCGCGGAGCGCGCTCCGCCTTCGCTCTCGCTGTAGTGGATCGGCCCGCCGCGGAACGGCGCGAAGCCGGTGCCGAAGATCGCGCCGGCGTCGACCAGGTCCGCGTCCGCGACGATGTGCTCGGCGAGCGCCGCCCTGGCCTCGCCGACGAACGGGCCCACGAGCCGTTCCGCGAGGCCCGCCGGCACGGCGCCGGGCGCCTGCTTCGCCGCCTTGCCGCTCGACCAGTCGTAGAAGCCGCGCCGGGTCTTCTTGCCGAGGTGGCCCGCATCGACGAGCGCCTTGAGCTTCGCGGGCTCCGGCGCGTCGGGCCTGAGCATCTTGCCGACGGCGACGCAGATGTCGAGCCCGACCGTGTCGGCGAGCTCGATCGGGCCCATCGGCATCCCGAAGGCGAGCGCCGCCTCGTCGACGGTTTCGGGCGCGATGCCCTCGTCGACGCAGCGCATCGCCTCCATCAGGTACGGCGCGAGCACGCGGTTCACGAGGAAGCCCGGCGCGCTCTTCACCGGCAGCGGCAGCTTGTCGATCTGCCGGACGAACGCCGCCGCGTCCGGGACGATCGCCGCACGCGTGCCCGCGCCGACGACGACCTCGACCAGCATCATCTGCGGCACCGGATTGAAGAAGTGGATGCCGACGAGGCGCGCGGGGTCGCGCATCGCGGTCGCGATCGATTCGAGCGGAATGGAGGACGTGTTCGTCGCGAGGATCGCGCCCGGCTTCGCCTTCGCCTCGAGCGCGGCGAACAGGGTCCGCTTCGCCTCCAGGTTCTCGAAGATCGCCTCGACGATCACGTCGGCGCGCGCGACGCCGTCGCCGGCGACGTCGGGGATCAGCCGATCCGCGGCGTCGCGCACGCGGCGCGGGTCCTTCAGGCGCTGCGCGAACAGTTTCGCCGCACGACCCATCGCCGGAGCCAGGCGCTCCGCGTTCTGGTCCTGCAGCGTGACCGTGAGGCCGCGCAGCGCGCACCACGCGGCGATGTCGCCGCCCATCGTGCCGGCGCCGACGACGTGCACGTGCGCGGCCGCGAAGTCGCCATCCCTGCCGAGCGCCTTCAATCGCTCCTGCAGCCGGAACACGCGGATCAGGTTCGCCGCGGTGGGCGTCTTCAGGAGCGACGGGACCGACTCGGGATCGGACGGCGCGGCAGCGAGCGCGTTGCCGTCGTGCTTGACCCAGAGGTCGAGGATCGCGTAGGGCGCGGGATAGTGCTCGCGCCGCGCGCGCTTCGCGACCTGCTTCCGCGCCTGTGCGGCGATGAAGCTGCGCACCGGTCCCGCGAGCGTGAGCGACAGCGGAAACGGCAGCGCGCGCGGCGGCGGCAGCGCGGCGAGCACACCGCGCGCGGTGTTCTCCATGATCCGCGGCGGCACGCACTCGTCGGCGATGCCGAGCTTCTTCGCGCGCCGCGCGTCGATCGTGCGGCCCGAGAGCATCATGTCGAGCGCGGCCGGCGCGCCGGCGAGGCGCGGCAGCCGCTTCATTCCGCCCCAGCCCGGCACGATGCCGAGCATCACTTCGGGCAGGCCCAGCCGCGTGCCGGGCTCGTCGACGACGACGCGGTAGCGGCACGCGAGCGCGAGCTCGAGCCCGCCGCCCAGGCAGAAGCCCTTGATCAGCGCGAGCGTCGGGTACTTCACCGCCGCGAGCCGCTCGAAGGTGTCCCAGCCCCGCCTCACCAGCGCGATCGCGTCCGCCTCGGTCTTCACCTGGCCGAACTCGTCGATGTCGGCGCCGGCAATGAAGCCGTTCGCCTTGCCCGACGCAATGACGAGGCCCTTCGGCGGCTCGCCGTCGAGCGTGTCGAGCGCCTCGTTCAGCTCAGCGAACACGTCGGTCGACAGCGTGTTCGTCGTCGTGCCGGCCTTGTCGAAGACGAGGCGCGCGAGGCCGTCCGCCTCGCGCGAGAGGTTCCAGTGTCGCATCGGAGTTTCTTCTTGGGGGTGTGGACGCCCTACGGGCGCTCGACCAGCATGGCGCCGCCGAGGCCGCCGCCGATGCAGATCGCGGCCATGCCGCGCTTGCCGCCGGTGCGCTCGAGGACGTTCAGCACGTGGAGCACGATCCGCGCGCCGGAGGCGCCGACCGGATGGCCGAGCGCGATCGCGCCGCCGTCGACGTTGAGCTTCGACTCGTCGAGCTTGCCCAATGCGCGGTCGCGGCCCAGCTCCTGCCGGCAATAATCGTCGCTCTCCCACGCGCGGAGGCATGCGATCGCCTGCGCCGCGAACGCCTCGTTGATCTCCCACGCGTCGAGGTCGTTGAGGCCCAGGTCGTGCCGCGCGAGGATCGGCGTCGCCGCGTGCACGGGACCGAGACCCATCTGCGCCGGATCGAGGCCCGCCCACTCGACGTCGACGATGCGGCCCCGGGGCTCGAGCTTGTGCTCCGCCACCGCTCGCTCGGAGGCGAGGATCAGCCACGCCGCGCCGTCGGTCACCTGCGAGCTGTTGCCGGCGGTCACGTTGCCGTACTTGCGGTCGAAGAACGGCTTCAGCTTCGCGAGGTTCTCGGGCGTCGAATCTTCGCGCACGCCGTCGTCGGCCGCGTAGACCTTGCCCGACTTGTCGAAGAGCGGCACGAGCTCGCGCTCGAAATGGCCGGCCTTCTGCGCGGCGAGCACGCGCTGGTGGCTCCGCGCCGCGAACTCGTCCATCTCGCGCCGCGAGATGCCGAAGCGGTAGGCGAGGTTCTCGGCGGTCTGCCCCATCAGGAGGCCGACGATCGGATCGGTGAGCCCCTTCATGAGCCCGATCACCGGCGCGAGATAACCCGGCCTGAACCTCGCGAGCAGCGCGGCGCGCTGGCCGAGCGTCTTCGCCGCGTACCAGTTCGCGAGCCAGACCACCATCGCGTCGGAGAAGAGCAGCGGCGCGCGCGAGAGCGCGTCGACGCCGCCTGCGAGCACGAGGCTCGAGCGGCCGGTGCGGATGTTGGCGATCGCCGAATCGAGCGCCTGCATGCCCGACGCGCAGTTGCGCATCACCGTCCACCCCGGCACCTTGTTGCCGCAGCCCATCCTGAGCGCGACGACCCGGCCGATGTTCACCTCGTCCGGCGAGGGTGCCGCGCAGCCCAGGATCACCTCCGACAGCTGCGACGGATCGAAGCGCTGCCGCACGAGCAGCGCCCGGCCGGCATCGGTCGCGAGATCGGACGCGGCGAACGGGCCGGGCCGGTTGCGCGCCTTGAGGAACGGCGTCCGTGCGCCGTCGACGACGTAGATCGGCTCGCTCATCGCAGCACGCCGTCTATGCAGCCGCCTTCTGCGCGGCGACCGGTGGCGTCGTCGCCGTCGTCGTGCGCGGCGCGGCCGCGAGCGGGTCGAGCTCCATTTCGGAAGCCCCGAGGTCCTGCGGGAAGTCGTCTACCCGGATCACCTTCGCGACGAGGTCGCGCGCCGCGGTGACCGCCGCAGCCTCCGCTGCCGTCACGACGTTCGCCGCCTGCGCGCGTTCGAGCAGCACCTCGATGCCGGCGCCTCCCGGCAGCTTCGCGTCGAAGCGGCCCTCCTTCCCCGCGGCGCGGATCCGCGCCTCGATCGGCTCGGCTTCGAGCGTCGCCGCGAGCGCGCGCTCGATCAGCGAGACCGGGTCCTCGCCCGTGGTCGGCAGATGCATTCCCGCCGTCAGCCGGTCGCGCGTCGCCGACGGCTCGAGCAGGAGCTTCGCGACGTCGTGGCCGAGCTTGTCCGACGGGATCACGTACGGCCGCCCGAGCGGGAACACGATCGCCCGCATCACCGCGGCGATCATCCGGTTCGGGAAGTTCGAGATCACCCCCTCGAACGCCGTCTGCGCCCGGTACATCGCGTCCCATATCGCCCAGTGCATGAGCGGGGCGTCGACCGCCTGCCGGCCCTCGTCCTCGTAGCGCTTGAGCGTCGCCGAGCAGAGATACATGAGCGAGAGAATGTCGCCGAGCCGCGCCGAGAGCTTCTCCTTGCGCTTGAGCGCGCCGCCGAGCGAGCCCATCGACACGTCGGCGAGGAACGCGAGCGCCGCGGAGAACCGCGTCAGCTGCTGGTAGTAGCGGCGCGTCTCCGGCGCGACGTCGGCGGGCACGCCGACGAAGTGCGAGCCCGTGAACCCCGTCACCAGCGTGCGCGCCATGTTCGCGAGCGTGAAGCGGATGTGACCGAACAGCGCGTCGTCGAACGCGACCGACGCCTTCGCCGGGTTCGCCTCGCGCGTGGCTTCCATCTCCCGGAGCACGTACGGGTGGCAGCGGATCGCGCCCTGGCCGAACACGATCAGGCTGCGCGTCAGGATGTTCGCGCCCTCGACGGTGATCGGGACGGGGATCTGCATGTACGCGGCGCCCAGGAAGTTCGACGGGCCCATGCAGATGCCCTTGCCGCCGACGATGTCCATTGCGTCGATGACCACCTGCCGGCCGCGCTCGGTCAGGTGCAGCTTCGCGATCCCGGAGATCACCGCCGGCTTCTCGCCCGCGTCGATCGCGGAGGTCGTGAGCCTGCGCGCGGCGTCCATCATGTAGAGGTTGCCGCCCATCCGGGTCAGCGCTTCCTCGATGCCCTCGAACTTGCCGATCGGCGTCTTGAACTGCGTGCGCACCCGCGCGTAGCCGCCGGTCGCCCGCACCGCGAGCTTCGCCACTCCGGTCGCCGCCGAGGGCAGCGAGATGCCGCGGCCCGCGGCCAGGCATTCCATCAGCATGCGCCAGCCGCGGCCCAGCATCGGCTGGCCGCCGATCACCCAGTCCATCGGGATGAAGACGTCGCGGCCCCACGTCGGGCCGTTCTGGAAGACGCAGTTCAACGGCATGTGGCGGCGGCCGACGTCGACGCCGGGATGCGTCGTCGGAATCAGCGCACAGGTGATGCCGACGTCGTCCCTGTCGCCGACGAGATGATCGGGGTCGTACGCGTGGAACGCGAGGCCGAGCAGCGTCGCGACGGGGCCGAGCGTGATGTAGCGCTTGTCCCACGTGACGCGCAGGCCCAGCGTGCGCTTGCCTTCGTGCTCGCCCCAGCAGACGATGCCGAAGTCCGGGATCGCCGCGGCATCGGAGCCCGCGTGCGGATTCGTGAGCGCGAAGCAGGGGATCTCGAGGCCCTTCGCGAGGCGCGGCAGGTAGTGCCGCTTCTGCTCGTCGGTGCCGTAGTGCGCGATGAGCTCGGCCGGGCCGAGCGAATTCGGGACCATCACGGTCACCGAGACCGTGCCCGAGTGCGTCGACAGCTTCGTCATCACCTGCGAGTGCCCGTACGCGGTGAAGCCGAGCCCGCCGTACTCCTTCGCGATGTTCATCCCCCAGAAGCCCTTGTCCTTGATGTACTGCCAGACCGCGGGCGGGAGGTCGCGGTGGACGTTGGTCGTCTCCCAGTCGGTGACCATCGCGCAGAGCTCCTCGACCTCGTGGTCCATGAAGCGCTGCTCGTCGGGCGTGAGCGCGGGCGCGGGCGTGCCGAGGAGCTTCTTCCAGCCGGGGCGCCCCGAGAAAAGCTCGGCGTCCCACCACACGGTGCCCGCCTCGATCGCCTCGCGCTCGGTCTGCGACATCGGCGGCAGCAACTTGCGGAAGGCCGCGAGCACGGGATCGCTGACGAGGCGGCGGCGCAGCGGCGACACGTTGAGCGGGACGGCGACCAGGACGAACAGCGCCGCGAGCGCGATCGCGACCCCGTCGGGAACGAGGTGCGCGCCCCAGAGCACCGCGAGGGCGCCGGCGATCATCGCGCTCCACACGATGCCCGAGGCGTTGACGTACGCCAGCGCCACCGCGCCCGCCAGCACCGCGACCAGCCAGAGGAGGATCAGCATCGAAGTCTCCTGTTGAATGAGGATCGAACCGTCGTTTTGAAGACGCGCCTAGCAGCGCTCGAGCTCGCCGTCGAGCGCGCGGCCCGCGGCGGACGCTTCCGGCAGCGGGGACTCGAGCCCGGCGAGGAGGAACGGCGCGAGCCGCCGCAGGAGGATCTCGTCGTTGCCGGCGTCGGTCGGCGCGAGCTCGGCGATCAGCTTGAGCGCGTCGGTGCCGGCGAGCGTGTACGACAGCGCGCCCATGATGAAGTGGAGCCGCCAGGAGAGCTCCTTCGGCGGCAGCTCGGGCAGCGCGCGTGCGAACGCGGCCTTGAAGCGCGCGATCATTACCGCGTATTGCGCCGACAGGAACCGGCGGATGAACGGCGCCGGGTCCGCGTACGCGCGTCCGAGCAGGCGCAGGAAGTTCTTGCCGCCGCGCTCGGGATCGCGGGCGAGCCGCAGCGCCGGCACGAACATCGCCGAGAGGATCTGCTCGCAGCGCACGGCGCCGGGCGCCGCCGCGCGCTCCAGCGCGGAGAGGAG